>NZ_JBPQTV010000088.1:0-21778 GCF_051386515.1 Streptomyces sp. URMC 123
TGTGTATAAGAGACAGGCCCCCCTCACGCCCCCATCGCGAGCACCGTCTCCACCGTGTCCGCCTCCGCCGCCGTCTTGTCCTCGCGATAGCGCAGCACCCGGGCGAAGCGCAGCGTCACCCCCGCCGGATAGCGCGAGGAGCGCTGGAGGCCGTCGAAGGCGATCTCCACCACCAGCTCGGGCCGCACCCGTACCACCCCGCCCTCGTCCCCGACGGCCAGCTCCCGCAGCCGCTCCGTCTGCCACGTCAGCATCGCGTCGGTCAGCCCCTTGAAGGTCTTGCCGAGCATGGCGAACGAGCCGTCGTCACGCCGGGCGCCCAGATGGAGGTTGGAGAGCTTCCCCGTACGGCGGCCGTGCCCCCACTCCGCCGCGAGCACCACCAGATCCAGCGTGTGCACCGGCTTCACCTTCAGCCAGGACGCCCCCCTGCGGCCCGCTCCGTACGGCGCGTCCAGCGCCTTCACCAGTACTCCCTCGTGCCCGCGGTCCAGCACATCCGCCGCGAACGCGCGGGCCGCCGCGCGCTGCTCCGCGTCCTCGGGGTCGGACACCACCAGCCGCCGTACGCGCCGCGGCTCCGGCGCCACCCGAGCCAGCTCCGCGTGGCGCTCCCGCGTCGACAGCGTCAACAGATCGCGGCCGTCGACCGACAGCAGGTCGAAGAAGACCGGAGTGATCGGCAGGGTCGCCCGCGCGCCCGCCACGTCCAGCCGGGAGCCGACCCGGCCCGCCGTCTCCTGGAACGGCCGTGGCCGACCGTCCGGGCCCCAGGCGATGACCTCGCCGTCCAGCACCGCCTCCGTCACCGCCAGCTCCCGCGCGGCCGCGACCACCTCCGGCAGCCGGTCCGTGATCTCGTCCAGGGTGCGGGTGTAGATCCGCACCTCCTCACCCCTGCGGTGCACCTGCACCCGGATGCCGTCGAGCTTCTCCTCCACGGCCGCCGGGCCGAGCCGGTCGAGGGCCTCGTCCACGTCCTTCGCGCTGTGCGCCAGCATCGGCAGTACGGGCCTGCCCACCTCCAGCCGGAACCGCTCCAGGCCCTCGGGGCCGGCCTCCAGCAGCACCTCGGCGACCGCGCCGAGCGAGCCGCCCAGCATCACGGCCCGCCGCACCTCGGCCGGGGCCGCGCCGACGGCCGCCGCCAGGCCCTCCACGGCGAGGGCGTCCAGCGCGCCCTGCCGCAGCTCCCCGGCGATCAGGGCGGTCAGAAAGCGCTGCTCCTCCTCGGTACAGGAGCCCATGAGCTCCTGCACGAGCCGGGTCCGTTCGGTCTGGGCGCCCTTCCCGGAGACCGCCGCGATCCGGTCCAGCACCGCGTGCACCTCTCGTACGGACAGCCGGGGCTCCGTGGCGGGCGGCGCGGACCGGGCGAGGGTGCGCCAGCCGACGCCGATACGGCGCTGTGGCAGGCGGCCGGCGAGATAGGTGATCACTACGGGGGCGTCGGCGGGGTCGGCGCGGCGGAACAGCTCCGCCAGCAGCTCGGTCTTCCGCGATCGCGCGGTGGTGGCCGCGATCTCGTACGACGTCCGGGCGATGTCGGCCAGCAGCATGCCCTCATGGTCGCTCGCGGCCCCGCGTACCGCCTCCGGCGCGCCCCCGGCGTGGCGCCCCGTACTGCCCGGCGGGCCCGTCACGCGGCGGCCCGTACTGCCCGGCGGGCCTGCCGCGTGCGCCCCCCGTCGCCCCCCCGCCCCGCCTATTTCGCGTCGGCGTAACACTCCACCACCTCCGTGGCGAACGGGAACCGTACGGGCGTCGCCCCGAACGCGACCTGTCCGGCACGGTCCCCCGCCGCGCGGATCGCCGCCGCCACGGTCTCCGCGTCGTCCGCCGGACAGTGCACGATCACCTCGTCGTGCTGGAAGAAGACGAGCTCCGCCTCGGGCGCCTCCCGCGCGAGCGCCTGCCGCAGGGCGGCGAGCATGAGCAGCGCCCATTCGGCGGCGCTGCCCTGGACGACGAAGTTACGGGTGAACCGGCCCCGGGCGCGGGCGTCCAGCGACGCGTAACCCGGCGTCGGAACGCCCGACCCGCCGGACGCACCCGCGCCTCCCGAGAGGCCGGCCACGGCCGGCTCCTCCTGTGGCAGCCCCGCCTCCTCGCCCCAGCCGTCCGGGTCGCCGCCCCGCGCGGCGGCGGCCGCCGGCGGACAGGTGCGCCCCAGCCAGGTGCGCACCAGACGCCCCTCCTCCCCGGCGCGGGCGGCGTCGTCCACATGGGCCACGGCGGCCGGGAAGCGCCGCCGCAGATCGGCGAGGAAGGCCAGCGCGTCCCCGGACGTCTGCCCGTACACCGCGCTCAGCAGGGCGAGTTTGGCCCGCTCGCGGTCGCCGGCGAACGCCCGGTCGGACAGCGCGGCGTACAGGTCACCAGGGGCCCCGGCCACCTCCATCAGCCCCGGGTCGCGGGAGATCGCGGCCAGCACGCGCGGCTCCATCTGCGCCGCGTCGGCGACCACCAGCCGACGGCCCGGGTCGGCCACGACCGCGCGCCGCACCACCTTGGGGATCTGGAGCGCGCCGCCGCCATTGGTGGCCCAGCGGCCCGTGACGGTGCCGCCCGGCAGATAGCCGGGGCGGAAGCGGCCGTCGCGCACCCAGGTCCGCAGCCACGCCCAGCCGTGCGCCGTGTGCAGGCGGTAGAGCTGTTTGTAGCGCAGCAGCGGCGCCACGGCGGGATGGTCGATCTCCCGCAGCTCCCAGGTGCGGGTGGAGCGCAGCGCGATGCCCTCGCGGGCGAACGCCCTGATGATGTCGGCCGGCAGATCGGGCCGCACGCGCACGCCCCCGAAGGCGCGGGACACCTCGTCCGCCAGCTCCGCGAGCCGCTGGAGCTCCAGGCCCCCGGGATAGCGCTCGCCCAGCAGTTCGGTGAGCAGCTCGTGGTGGACATCGGCCCGCCACGGCACCCCGGCGCGGTTCATCTCTGCCGCGATCAGCAGTCCGGCCGACTCGGCGGCGATGAGCAGGCGCATCCGGCCGGGGTGGTCGGTGGCCTCGATACGGCGCTGCTGGTCGGCGTAGACCGCCAGCAGGGCGGTGAGCGGGTCGGTGCCGGGCGGCAGCGGCACCGGGCCCGGTTCGAACAGCGAGTCCTGCTGATCGGCGGCGCGCGGCGGCGGGTCGGCGGGCACCGGCAACCCGCGCAGCCGGGCCCAGGCGGCGGCCAGCGAGCGCGGCTGCCCCCAGCGGCCCTCGTGGCCCAGCAGCAGCGCCTCGGCGGCCTCCACGTCGTACACCCGCTCGACCCGCACCCCGGCCGCCAGCAGCCGGGGGTGGAGCTCGGCGGCGGACCGCCACACCCAGCGCACGGCGTCGGGGCGGGAGCGGACGGCGGCGGCCGCGCTCTCCGCCGCCACGGGCTCACCGGCCGGCGAGCCGTCCTCGGCCAGCGGGCAGAGCAGGGCGCCGCCCCGCTCCGTCTCCGCCATCGCCCATCGCATGCCCCGAGTGTCACACCGGGCACTGACAACGACGGCCGCACGGCTGTACGAGCCCGGCCCGGGGCGCCCGACAGCGCCTCAAAGCCCCTCAAAGCCCCTCAGAGCCTCTCGGCTGCCCTCGGCGGTTCTCGCGGCGACCACCTCGGCGATCCCCGCGGCGCCTCAGGGCGTGTCGAAGGGCAGCGGCCGCCACCCCACCAGCCGGCAGAGCGTGTCGTGGAGCAGCGCGGCGTCCACGAAGGGAACCGAGCGGCGGGGGACCGAGCGCCACACCAGGGGCCAGGTCTCGCCGCCGAGCGCGGGCACCCCGACATAGGCCGAGACGCGGGTCTCGCTGCCCAGGCCCCGGATGCCGGGCGGCCACCGGTGCTCCGTGGAGGCGCCCGGCGGGATGACGAAGTACATGCAGCGGTTGCCCACCACCTCGTGGATGATCGGGCCCGCCGCGCCGTCGGTGATCATCACCAGCTCGTCCGCGACCTCCTCGCCCCGCAGCCCGACGATCCGTACGGCGTCGAACTGCACGCCCGCGCGGCACAGGGTGTGGCCGGTGGGCGGCGCCCAGTCCGGCACGTACGGCCGCTCCTCGACGTCGGGGGCGGAGGCGAGGGCGGGGGCATCAAGCGCTGCGGGGGCTTCCCCAGCTGTGGTCGTCGGGGGAGCCGCCGGGGCGGCCGTCCCCCCATGCGGTGGAGATTCGGGCTTCATGACCCCGACGATCCCCGGCCGCGGTTAGCGTGACCAGCCTCTCCCGCCGTACAGCCCGGGGGAGTGCAGTTCGGGAGGGCCGGGGTGAAGGGCGTGCAGGACAGGGCCGACATGCGGGACAGGGGCGAGCCGAGGCCCCGCGACCGGGCCAGGACGAACAACGGCGACGGCGGCGACCGCGACGGCTGCGACAGCGGATCGGCGAGCATGCGGCTGTTCGGGGCGCAGGCCCGGCTGCTGCGGGAGCGGCGCGGGCTGACCCGCGCCGAACTCGCCGAACAGATCAACTACTCCGCTTCGCAGATCGCCATGGTCGAGCGCGGCGACCGCCTGCCGAACAGCGACTACGTCAGCAGATCGGACGCCGTGCTGGGCGCCGAGGGGCTGCTGACGACGGCGGCGCCCTTTCTGATGCGCGAGCCGTACCCGTCCTGGTTCCGCTCGTACGCGGCGATGGAGGCCGAGGCGGTGAGCCTCTACGCGTACGACACCCACGCCCTCAACGGGCTGCTCCAGACGGAGGACTACGCCCGCGCGGTGTTCGCCGCCCGCTGCCCGGCGCTGGAGGACGACGAGGTCGAGTCCCGGGTGCGGGCGCGCCTCGACCGCCAGGCGCTGCTGACCCGCAAGCCGGCGGTGACCCTGGGGCTGGTCGTCGAGGAGCCGGTGCTCCGCCGCCCGATAGGCGGCCCGGAGGTGCTCGGGGCGCAGCTCGAACGGCTGCTGGAGGTGGCCGGGATGCGCCATGTGTCGATCCAGGTCATGCCGTTGGAGCGGGAGACGCACAGTGGGCTCGACGGCCCCATGCACCTGCTGGAGACCCCGGACCGGCGCACGGTGGCCTATGTGGAGGGCCAGGCCGGCAGCACGATCGTGTCCGGGCGCGAGGAGGTGAGCGTGCTGGCGCAGCGCTACGGGGTCATCCGGGCCCACGCGCTCAGTACGGACGACTCCGTGGAGTTCATCCGGGACCTGCTGCGGCGGACGGTCCGAGGGCAGGCGCGGGGGCCCGTACGGAGCGCGGCGCCGGAGTCCGTACGGGGGTCAGTACGGAGCGGTGCGGTGCCGGAGCCCGTACGCGGGCCCGTACGCGCGTCCGTACGGGAGCCGGCGCCCGGGGCGGCGCGCGAACCCGCGCACGAGCCCCTGCGGGAAGCGGTACACGAACCGATGCGCGAAGCGGCGCACGAGACGGTGCGCGAAACAGCGCACGAGGCCCCGTGCGCGTCCCGCCCCCTCAGTCGCGCAGTACGGACAGCGGCCTGTCCACCCCCGTACAGAGCGCCAGATGCGCCGCCTCCGCCTCCAGGGCCGCCGTCGGCACCTCCCGCGCCTCGGGGAAGAGCCGCACCTCAACCGCCGTGTCCGTGAACTCCCACACCCCCGCCACGCGCCCCCCGTGGACGACCACGGGTGAGATCCAGCCGGCCGTTCTGCTGACCGCCCCGCGGTGGTGCGGTGGCACGATCCGGGCGTCCCCGGTGCCCGGCCCGAGCACGTACTGATCGAAGCCGCCCAGGAGCAGAACCTCCCGACCGGGCTCGGTCGAGGCGAGGTCCTCGACGTCCTCGGCGAGCAGCCGGGCCGGCACGCCGTCGACCTCCACGGTCGCGAGCCGGTCGTCCATCCCCGCGAACCAGGACCGCAGCGCCGCCTTCCGGGACAGGCCGCGGATCAGCCAGGCGTCGAACGCCTCGGCCGTCGCCGGGCCGTGCGCCCGCAGGTAGGCCGCGATGGCGGCCGGGGCGGCCTCCTCGGGCTCCGGGACGCCCCGCCAGCCCGGAAGGTGCGCGGTGGGCGCGACGAAGGTCGCCCTGCCGCCCTCGCCGGGGCCGTGGCACAGCCGCCCCGTCCACGCCAGCGGCTTCAGCAGGGTGCCCCAGCCGGAGTTGAGCTGCTCGGCCATCCCACCGAAACCCGGCCGGGCGAGCACCTCGCCGATCAGCTCCTGACGGGTGCGGGGCCGGCCGTCCGCGAGCACCTCCGCCACGGTCTCGCCGAGCCGGGCCATCTGAGCGGGAGTGGCCCCGAAGGAACGCTGCCAGGCCGGCTTCTCCCAGGTGCGGGCCGCGCCCATCAGCGACAGGAACGCCGCCGCCTGGTCGGGCACCAGCACGTGCAGGGTGCCGCGCATCGCCCAGGTGCGCATCACCGTACGGTCGGCGAGGGCCGTCCGGACGGAGCCCGGGCGCGGCGCGCGCTGCCGCACGGCCACGGCGAGCTCCGTACTGGAGGCGACCTGCGCCTGTACTCCGGCGAGCCGCTCGACGATGTCCTCCACCGCCCCGTCCTGTCGCTCGGCCCGCGGCACGAGGTGCTGTCGCCGCAGCCGCCACGCCGCGACCTGGGAGTGCGAAACCTTGATGATCGTCATGCGGGCAGTGTCGCGCCTCCCCGCCGCGGCAGGGGCCGCCGGGGCCGCCGGCGGAACGCCGACCGGTCATTCGGCGCGCCCTGGTGGCGGGAGACCGGAGGCGCGATGCCGGGGAGACTGGACGGCATGAGACTGTTCGCCGCCGTGCTGCCGCCCGAGCGCGTCCTCGCTCAGCTCGGTGCGGAGATGACCGTCCTGCGCCGGCTGCCCGGCGCCGACGACCTGCGCTGGACCGGGCGCGCCGGATGGCACTTCACCCTCGCGTTCTACGGGGAGGTGCCCGAGGACGCGCTGCCCGAGCTGACGGCCCGCCTCGGCCGGGCCGCGGGGCGCCGGGCGCGGTTCGAGCTGCGGCTGGCCGGCGGTGGGCGGTTCGCCCACCGGGTGGTGTGGGCGGGCGCCGAGGGCGGGGTGCGCGAGATGGGCCGGCTCGCCGACTCCGCCGCGGCGGCGGCGCGCCGCGCGGGCCTGTCGACCGAGGAGCACCGGCACTACACCCCGCATCTGACGCTGGCCCGCAACCGTACGCACGTCGACCTGCGCCCGTACGCCGACGCGCTCGCCGAGTTCCGGAGCGATCCGTGGACCGTACGGGAGCTCTGCCTGATGCGCAGCAATCTGCCCGGGGGCGCGGCGGCCGGCGCCCGGCCGCGCTACGAGACGGTGGCCGCGTGGCCCCTGGGCGGCGGGGACGCGGACGGGGGTTCCGGCCGCGACGGCCCGCCCGGCGAAGCGGGCCCCGCCCCCGAGGGCCGGCGCGGAGGCGTGGACTCCGGCCGGGAGCCCCGGGCCGGTGACGCGGGCCCCACGCGGGCGGCCGGGGCACGGGGTGACGGCGGTCACCCTCCGGAAGCCGGTTAATCTCGAAGGATGGACCCGAAGATCAGAACCCGCATTGTGAGCGGCGCTCTCGTGCTGATGCTCGCCGTCGTCGTCGTGGCGTCCGTGCTGCGCTGAGCCGCCCCGGGCCGCTGGGCGGCCCTGCGAGGCCCGCGTGGCCCCCAGGAGTTCCAGGGGGCTTCCAGGGGGGCTTCCAGGGGCCCTCAGGCCGCTTCAGGGCCGCTCGGAGGCGCCTGCGCTCCCAGGGGGCCGCAGGCGCCCACCCGCCTCACCAGGCGAACGCCTCCGGAGACTCCCCGGGCCCGGGGAAGATCGCGTCCAGCTCGGCCAGCAGCCCGTCGTCGAGCGTGACCTCCAGCGCCCGCAGGGCCGAGGAGAGCTGCTCCACCGTGCGCGGCCCGACGATCGGACCGGTGACCCCGGGCCGGGTGAGCAGCCAGGCGAGCGCGGTCTCGCCCGGCGCCAGGCCGTGCTTCTCCAGCAGGTCCTCGTAGGACTGCACGCGTGCCCGCAGCGCCGGGTCCTGGAGCGCCTCGGCCGCCCGCCCGCTGCCGGAGCGGGCGGCGCCGCCCTCCCGCTCCTTGCGCAGGACACCGCCCAGCAGACCGCCGTGCAGCGGCGACCAGGGGACCACACCGAGCCCGTACGCCCGCGCGGCCGGCAGGACTTCCATCTCGGCCCGCCGCTCGGCGAGGTTGTACAGACACTGCTCGCTGACCAGGCCGAGGGTGGTGCCCCTGCGCCGGGCCGCCTCGTTGGCCGCGGCGATGTGCCAGCCCGCGAAGTTCGAGGACCCGGCGTAGAGGATCTTGCCCTGCTGGACCAGGACGTCGACGGCCTGCCAGATCTCGTCCCACGGGGTGTCCCGGTCGACGTGGTGGAACTGGTAGACGTCGATGTGGTCGGTGCCCAGGCGCCGGAGGCTGGCCTCGACGGAGCGGCGGATGTTCAGGGCGGAGAGCTTGTCGTGGTTGGGCCACGGCTCGCTGTCGTCGAGCGTCATGTTGGCGTAGACCTTGGTGGCCAGCACGACCTTGTCGCGGCGGTCGCCGCCCTTGGCGAACCAGGAGCCGATGATCTCCTCGGTCCGCCCCTTGTTCGCGCCCCAGCCATAGGCGTTGGCGGTGTCGAAGAGGTTGATGCCCGCGTCCAGAGCGGCGTCCATGATGCGGTGGCTCTCGGCCTCGTCCGTCTGCGGGCCGAAGTTCATCGTCCCCAGGACCAGTCGACCGACCTTGAGTCCTGTGCGTCCCAGCTGCGTGTACTCCATGGACGACAAGCCAACGCCTTGAAGCGCGCTCGAAGCAAGTGCACATGCTCCGGTGCGGCGGTGCGGCGGCGCGGGCTGGCAGTCTTGAGGGCATGCGCTCGCTCCCTCGTGCCCTCGCGGCCGTCGCCCTGGCCGGTCTGGCGCTCGCCGTGCCCGCCGGCGCGGCCCACGCGGACGACGGCCCCTCCGACTCCTCGTCGGCCTCCGGCACCGCCTTCACCATCCAGGACAAGAGGATCAACGAGTCCAGCGGCCTCGCGGCCAGCCGCGCCCACCCGGGCGTCTACTGGACGCACAACGACAGCGACGACGGGCCGTACGTGTACGCGGTCGACGGCCGTACGGGCCGCACCGTCGCCACCGTCACCCTGGACGGCGCCGAACCGCGCGACGTGGAGGCGATCTCGGTCGGCCCCGACGGACAGGTGTACGTCGGGGACATCGGCGACAACAAGGGCGGCACCTGGCGCGAGGTGTGGATCTACCGGTTCCCCGAGCCCGAACGGCTCGGTGACACCACGGTCACCGCCACCCGCTTCACGGTGCGCTACGACGACGGGCCCCGGGACGCCGAGTCACTGATGATCCACCCCGTCACGGGGCGCGCGTACATCGTCAGCAAGCACCAGGACGGCGGCGGCCTCTACGAGGGCCCGGCGCGGCTGAGCCCCTCCGTGCCGAACACCTTCCGCCGGATCGCCGACATCGGGCTGTGGGCCACGGACGCGGCCTTCTCGCCGGACGGCACCCGGCTGGTGGTGCGCAGCTACTTCTCCGCCAACGAGTACCGCTGGCAGAACGGCAAGCCCGTCGAGATCGGTTCACCAGGACTGCCGATGCAGCGCCAGGGCGAGTCGGTGACCTTCGCCCCGGACGGCAGGGCCCTGCTGTACGGCACGGAGGGCGTGCGCAGCAAGGTGTCGCGAGTCGCGCTGAGCGGTGACCAACTGCCCGACTCGGTCGCGAAGGACGAGAGCGGTACGGCGGCGGGTGCCGGCGCCGGAGCCGGTGACCGTACGGAGGCCGGCACCGGCCGTTCCGCGGGCGGGTCCGACCGCACCATCGCCGTGGGCGCGGCCACGCTGGCCGTCCTGGCGGTGATCTGGTTCGGGGGCCGGCGGCTGCTGCGCCGCCGCTGACACGAAGGGGCCGCGGCGGGCATGGCCCGCCGCGGCCCGTCCGCAGAACCGCGGACCCGCTACAGGCGCTCGATCACATAGTCCACGCATGCCGTCAACGCCTCGACGTCCGCCGGGTCGACCGCCGGGAACATCGCCACGCGCAGCTGGTTGCGGCCCAGCTTGCGGTACGGCTCGGTGTCCACGATGCCGTTGGCGCGCAGCGCCTTGGCGATCGCGGCGGCGTCGACCTCGTCGCTGAAGTCGATCGTGCCGATCACCTGCGAACGCTTGGCCGGGTCGGCCACGAACGGCGTGGCGTGCTTCGAGTCCTCGGCCCAGCCGTACAGCCGCCGCGCGGAGTCCGCCGTGCGGCGCACCGCCCAGTCCAGGCCGCCCTGCCCGTTGAGCCACTCCAGCTGCTCGTTCAGCAGGAAGAGGGTGGCCAGCGCCGGGGTGTTGTAGGTCTGGTTCTTCAGGGAGTTGTCGATCGCCGTGGGCAGCGAGAAGAACTCCGGGATGTGCCGCCCGGAGGCGTGCACCCGCGCGGCGCGCTCCAGCGCGGCCGGCGAGAAGGCCGCCAGCCACAGCCCGCCGTCCGCGGCGAAGGACTTCTGCGGGGCGAAGTAGTAAACATCGGATTCGGCGATGTCCACGGGGAGCCCGCCGGCGCCCGAGGTGGCGTCCACCAGGACCAGCGCGCCCTCGTCGGCGCCGGCCACCCGCCGTACGGGCGCCGCCACGCCGGTCGAGGTCTCGTTGTGCGTCAGCGCGTACACGTCCACGCCCGCCTCGGCCTCCGGCTCCGGGTGGGTGCCCGGCTCGCTGGAGATCACCGTCGGCTCCGCCAGCCATGGCGCGAGGGCGGCGGCCTTGGCGAACTTCGAGGAGAACTCGCCGAAGGACAGGTGCTGGGACTTGTGCTCGATCAGCCCATGGGTCGCGATGTCCCAGAAGGCGGTGGAGCCGCCGTTGCCGAGGACGACCTCGTACCCCTCGGGCAGCGAGAAGAGCTGTCGCACGCCCTCCCGCACGCTGCCCACCAGGTTCTTCACCGGGGCCTGGCGGTGGGAGGTGCCGAGCAGGGAGGTGCCGGTGGCGGCCAGGGCGCCGAGCGCCTCCGTCCGCACCTTGGACGGGCCCGCACCGAAACGACCGTCGGCGGGCTTGATGTCAGCGGGAATCTGGATGTCGGCCACGGCCGCAGCCTAGTGCGTCCCCGGGGCACCGAGGGGGCCCATGTCACCCGGTGAGACACGTGATCGCACAGGACGGACGCGCCGGCCGCGACGCGAGCGGAGCACAGAGCGGAGCACAGTACGGTGCGAAGCGGGCCCGGCCGGGCAGGGTAGGGCCATGGCTGACGAGGGCGAGGAAGAGGAACTTGAGCGGGCCCTGCGCGTGAGCGTCCGGGGCGAGGTCTCCTTCGACGGGGGCGCCCGGGCCCTGACGACCATGGACGCCTCGAACTACCGGCGGGTCCCGCTCGGCGTCGTGGCCCCCCGGGACGCCGACGACACGGCCGCGGTACTGGCCGTCTGCCGCGCACGGGGCGTGCCGGTGGTGCCGCGCGGCGGCGGCACGTCCATCGGCGGCCAGGCGACCGGCGTGGGCGTGGTGCTCGACCTCACCCGCCATCTCAACGGCGTCCTGGAGGTGGACCCCGAGGCCCGTACGGCCGTCGTCCAGCCGGGCGCCGTCCTCGACGACCTGCGGGCGGCCGTCGCCCCGTACGGGCTGACCTTCGGGCCCGACCCGTCGACCCACAGCCGCTGCACGCTCGGCGGCATGATCGGCAACAACGCGTGCGGCGCGCACTCCGTGGCCTGGGGGACGACCGCCGACAACGTCGTCGCCCTCGACGTGCTCACCTACGGCGGCGAGCGGGCCCGTCTGACCCCGGGTGGCGCCGGGGTGCCCGCCCGGTTGCGGGAGGGCGCGGAGGCCCTCGTGGCCGCCCATCTCGCGCCGCTGCGCACCGGCTTCCCCGAGCTGCCCCGGCGGATCTCCGGCTACGCCCTGGACGCGCTGCTGCCCGAGAAGGGCCGCGACTGGGCCCGCGCCTTCACCGGGAGCGAGGGCACCTGGGGCGTGGTGACCGAGGCCGTGGTGCGGCTGGTGGCGGCGCCGCGGGCGCGGGCCCTCGCCGTCCTCGGCCACGCCGACGAGAGCGCCGCGGCCGACGCGGCCCCCGCCCTGCTGCCGTACGGGCCGCTCACCGTGGAGGGCATGGCTGCGGACGTGGTCGGTGGCGCCGCGCGGGACCTGCCCGCGGGCCGGGCCTGGCTCTTCGTCGAGACCGGCGGCGACACCGCGGCACAGGCACGGGCCCGCGCAGAGGAGATCGTCCGGGCGGCGGCCGACGCGACCACCGGCCGTACGGTCGTCACCGACCCCGTCGCCCGGCGCCGGCTGTGGCGCGTGCGGGAGGACGCCGCCGGCACCGCCACCCGGCTGCCCGACGGCGGCGAGGCCTGGCCCGGCTGGGAGGACTGCGCGGTGCCGCCCGCCCGGCTCGGCCCGTATCTGCGCGACTTCCGTGCCCTGCTGCGACAGTACGGCCTGAGGGGCGCCCCGTACGGGCACTTCGGCGAGGGCTGTGTGCACGTCCGGATCGACTTCGACCTCCTCGGCGAGCGGGGTGTGCGCGCCTATCGCCGCTTCTCCGAGGACCTCGCCGATCTGGTCGTCTCGTACGGCGGATCGCTCTCCGGCGAACACGGTGACGGGCAGGCGCGCGCGGAACTGCTGCCGCGCATGTACGGCCCCGAGCTCATCGGACTCTTCGAGCGCTTCAAGGACCTCTGGGACCCGGCCGGCGGCATGAACCCCGGCATCCTGGTCCGCCCCGCCCGGCTCGACGAGAACCTCCGCTTCGACTCCCTGCCCCGCCGCCCGGTCGACGTGGCCTTCGGCTACCCCGGCGACGGCGGGGACTTCCCGACCGCCGTACGGCGCTGCGTCGGCGTCGCGAAGTGCCGTACGGCCCGTCCCGGCGAGGGGCCCGAGGTGATGTGCCCCTCGTACCGGGCGACGGGCGAGGAGCGGCACTCCACGCGCGGGCGGGCCCGGCTGCTCCACGAGATGCTCGCCGGAGAACTCGTCACGGACGGCTGGCACTCCACGGAAGTCCGCGACGCGCTCGACCTGTGCCTGTCCTGCAAGGGCTGCCGCGCCGACTGCCCCGTCGGGGTGGACATGGCCACCTACAAGGCCGAGTTCCTCCACCACCACTACGCGGGCCGGCCCCGGCCGGCCGCGCACTACGCCCTGGGCCGGCTGCCGATGTGGCTGCGCGCGGTGGCCGCCACGCGGACGGCGCCCGCGCTCAACCTGCTGGCGCGCACGCCCCTGGCGGGCCTCGCCAAGCGCGCCGCGGGGATCGAGCCCAGGCGGCCCATCCCCGAACTCGCCCGCGAGCCCTTCAGCCGGTGGCTCGCCCGCCACGCCCGCGAGCGGTACGGGGACGCGCCGCAGGTCTTCTCCACCAATCAGGCCGTCGTGCTCTGGCCCGACACCTTCACCGAACACCTCGCCCCGCACGTGGGCAGGGCGGCCGTGCGGTTCTTCGAGGCGGCCGGCCGCCACGTGTTCCCCGTCGCCGACCGCCCCGTCTGCTGCGGTCTGACCTATGTGTCGACCGGGCAGCTCGACCACGCGCGCAGGGTCATGCGGCGTACCCTCGACCGGCTGGGGCCCTCGCTGTCCCTGCCCGTCGTCGTCCTCGAACCGAGCTGTGCGGCGACGCTCCGTACTGACCTCCCCGAGCTCCTGCCAAACGATCCCCGCGCGGCGGAACTCGCGTCATCCGTACTGACCGTCGCGCAGTGGCTGGAGAAGTACGCGCCCCACTGGAGCCCCCCGCGCGTCGACCGTCCTGTCGTCGGCCAGACCCACTGCCACCAGCACGCCGTCCTCGGCGACGCGGCCGAGCGGCGACTGCGCGAACGCGCCGGCCTCACGGGAGAACTGGCCGCCGGCTGCTGCGGGCTGGCCGGCAACTTCGGCTACGAGCGCGGCCACTACGAGGTCTCCGTGGCCTGCGCGGAGGAACGGCTGCTGCCCTCCCTGGACGGCGCGCCGCCCGGGGCGCTGGTCCTCGCGGACGGCTTCTCCTGCCGTACGCAGATCTCCCAGCTGACGGGGCGCCGGGCGCGGCACACGGTCGAGGTCCTCGCGGAGGCGACGGGTTCCGTCAGGGGCGGGGGCCGATCGTCCGCGGCCCGTCGCGGACGGTGATGGCCAGCGCCGGGCAGGAGTCCGCGGCGTCCAGCGCCCGCTCGTCCGGCGGGATCTTTGGACGTACCGGTTCCGCGCGTGTCCCCTCCAGGCGGAAGAGGTCCGGGGCGAGCGCGGCGCAGATGCCCGAGGCCATGCACATCTCACCGTCGATCCGCGTCGTCCAGGCCACCGGTCACCACCCCACCGGCATCTCGCGCGGGCCGCGGACCAGCATCCGGTTCTTCCAGACCACATCGCCCGCGAGGCGCAGCGTGGGGAAACGGGTGATCAGGGCGAGCAGTGCCTCCTGGAGCTCCAGGCGGGCGAGCGGCGCCCCGAGGCAGTGGTGGACGCCGTGCCCGAAGCCGAGGTGCTGCACGCCCGTACGGCCGACGTCGAGCCGGCCGGGCGCGGCGAACGCGAGCGCGTCGCGGTTGGCGGCGCCCACCGCGACCAGAACGGGCTCCCCGGCACGTACCAGCGTCCCGCCGACCTCGACGTCCTCCGTGGCGTAGCGGGGGAAGGCGGCCCCGCTGCCCAGCGGCACGAAACGGAGCAGTTCTTCCACCGCGCCCGCGATCAGTTCCGGTCGCTCGCGCAGGAGGGCGAGCTGGTCCGGGTGTTCGAGGAGCGTGTGAACGAAGTTGGGGATCTGGCTCGCCGTGGTCTCGTGTCCGGCGACGAGGATGCCCACGCACAGGTCGACCAGCTCGCGTTCGGTCAGCCGGTCGCCCGTGTCACGGGCGTCGATCAGCGCGGTCATCAGGTCCTGGCGGGGGCGCTCCCGGTGGTCCCGGATCAACGTGGCCATATAGGCGCGCAGCTCCTCGCGGCTGCGCTCGGCCTCCTCGGCGGTCAGGGAGGTGGTCGACAGGGCCGCGTCGCTCCAGACGCGGAACCGGGGCCTGTCCTCCTCGGGCACGCCCAGCATGCGGCAGATCACCGCGACCGGGATGGGCAGGGCGTAGTGCTCGACGAGGTCGACCGGCGGCCCCGCGGCCTCCATCGCGTCCAGGAAGCCGTGTGCCAGCTCCCGCACCCCGGGGCGCAGCTTCTCGACCCGGTGCACGGTGAAGGCCTTCGCCACGAGGGTGCGCAGCCGGGTGTGCTCGGGAGGGTCCATGCTGAGGATGCCCCCGTCCTCGCGGGCCTCGGACTGCCGCGGCGCGTCGTGCGACAGCGCCTCCGCGCGGCTGAAGCGCCGGTCGCCGAGGACGAGGCGGGCGTCGGCGTACCGGGTGGCCAGCCAGGCGGGCTCGCCGTAGGCCATGCGTACGCGCAACAGGCCCGGGTGCTCCAGTGCCTGTGCGTACGCGTCGGCCAGTCCCAGCCCCTCCGGGTCGTTGAACGGATAGGCCAGCGGGGTCTGCTCGCTCGTGGTCGTCATGACAACCTCCCTGGCGTAAGCAGCTGCTTACCAACCTAGAGTTGGGCCCCCACACGGTCAACGGTGTTGCCCTCACGGCGTTTTGGCGGGACACCACCAGGGCCGCCGGGCGGCGCCTCGACGCGGGAGCGGCTGCTCGCGGCCGCCTCGGACCTGTTCGCCGAGCGGGGGTACGAGCGGGCGACAGTACGGGACATCGCGGCCCGCGCGGGGGTCAACCAGGCGCTGCTCTTCCGGCACTTCGGCTCCAAGCGCGCCCTCTTCGGGGAGGTGGTGTCGCGCAACGGCGCGGAGCGACTGCGCAGTACGCCTCCGGAGCGCCTGGTGCACGCCGTACTGACGAGCCTGCTGGCCCCGCCGCCGGCCAAGGGCGGCGCCAGTGCCAGCCGGTCCCTGGAGACGCTGCTGCGGTCGGTGGGGGCGGGCAATGAGGTCTCGGCGGCGGTCACCGCCCTGGGCGCCGACTACGCCCGGGTCCTGGCCACGCTGAGCGACGCCGACGACAGCGGGCTGCGCGCCGACCTCGCCGTGTCGTGGCTCCTGGGCATCGGCCTGATGCGCGTGGTCATCGCCAAGCGGCCCCTGGCGGACGCGGACCCGGAGGAAGTCAGCCGTCTTGTGGTGGGCGCGCTGGAGGGGTTGTTGTCGGGCTGACGTGGGGTTCTCCGCGGTGCGCTTGGGGTGTGTCGCGTGGTGGGGTCGGCCGTCGACCGAAAAATCATGCAAGCGTGCTTGCTTGTTTCGCGATTCGCTGCGACGGTTCGCCCTCCGGGCGGGTTGGCCGACGTTCCCGTTGTGGGTCGTCCGTGACGTGACCGTCGCTGCGTTTCCGCCCCGAAGGGGCGGGGGTCTTTTCCCTGGCCTTCGGGCCGACCCCCCTTTTCCAGCCCCGAAGGGGCTGGTGTCTTTGCCCCGGCCTTCGGCCGGGGGTGTTTTCCCGCCCCTTCGGGGCGGGAAAACGGACTCGCGTCGAAGGGCGGGAAAACAGCCCCGCCTCTGCGGGTGGGCGAATGAGCTTCGCGACGAAGGCCGGGGCAAAGGCCCCCGCCCTTTCGGGGCGGGAAGACGGGCTCCGCGCCGGAGGCCGGGGCAAGGCCCGCGCCTTCAGCGCGGGGAGAGGGGGTTCCGCCCCGAAGGGGCGGGAAAACACCCCGGCCGAAGGCCGGGAAAGGCCCCCGCCCCTTCGGGGCGGAAAAGCGGCGTCCGTCACCTCACGGACGATCCACAACGTGGACGTCGCGCAGAACCGCCGGAGGTCAGTGGTGCCAGGCCGAGCCGTCCACGTTGTGAATCATCCGCTGAAGGGCCTTGACCACCCCCACGTACTCCTCCTCCGAGACACCGGCGTGGAGCACCGCCCGCATGCGGGCGGACTCCTCCTGGAGCCGCCCGTAGAGCTCCGCGCCCTCCGCGCTCAGGGCCAGGCGCCCGTCCTCGCCCGCGCGGACGAGCAGCTTCCGCTCGATCAGGCCGTCGATCTCCGGGTCGAGGTCGGAGCCGATGTCGAGGTAGCCGCCCAGGACCGCGTGGAGTTCCTCGCGGGTCTTGCCCGCCTCGTTCTCCGCCGCCTGGGCGAGGACCCAGAACTGGGGCTGGGTGACACCCAGTCGGGCGAGCCCGGCGCGAATGTGGGTGATCGCGGCCTTGCTCGCGGCCCAGCCCCAGTAGCCGATCGGCTGCCTGGCGAGACCGGCGTCGTCGTGCGAGTACTCCATCGTCGTCATCCCCCTGAATACGGGCCTTCGTTGGTGGTCACGACGTTAGGAGCTCCAGTCGACTTGAGGTCAAGCCCGATGCGCGTCGACCTCCGCGAGGTACGCCTGGCGCGTCGGTTCGTCCAGGAACGCGGCCTGGAAGGAGTTGCGGGCCAGCGTCCGCAGCGTCTCCTCGTCGAGGCCGAGCGCATCCCGTACGGCGGTGAAGTTGTCGTCCACGTAGCCGCCGAAGTACGCCGGGTCGTCGGAGTTGACCGTGACGAGCAGCCCCGCGTCGAGCATCAGGCGCAGCGGGTGGTCGGCGAGCCGGTCGTACACCCGCAGCCGCACGTTGGACAGCGGGCAGACCGTGAGCGGCACCTGGTCGGCGACCAGCCGGGCGACGAGCGCGGCGTCCTCCAGGCTGCGCACGCCGTGGTCGACGCGGTCCACGCCGAGGACGTCCAGCGCCTCCCAGACGTAGGAGGGCGGGCCCTCCTCCCCCGCGTGGGCCACGCACTTGAGCCCGGCGGCCCGGGCCCGGGCGTACACCTCGCGGAACGCCGACGGCGGGTTGCCGACCTCCGCCGAGTCGAGTCCGACACCGGCGATCCGGTGCAGATGGGGCCGGGCGCTCTCGAAGGTCTCCAGCGCGGACTCCGCGCTCTCGTCCCGCAGGAAGCACATGATGAGACGGGTGGTGATGCCGTACGTCTCCGGCGCGGTGTCCAGCGCGCGGCCCAGCCCGTTGATCACCGTGTCGAGGGGGACGCCGCGGGCGGTGTGCGCCTGCGGGTCGAAGAAGATCTCGGCGTGCCGGACGCCCTGTTCGCGGGCGCGGGCGAGGTACGCGTGGGCGAGGTCGGCGAAGTCGTCCTCGGTGCGCAGCACCGCCATCAGGGAGTAGTACAGGTCCAGGAACGACTGGAGGCCGGAGAAGGAGTAGGCCGCCCGCAGGTCGTCGCGGGAGGCGTACGGGAGGTCGACACCGTTGCGCTCGGCGAGCGCGAAGGCGAGCTCCGGCTCCAGGGTGCCTTCGATATGGAGGTGCAGTTCGGCTTTGGGTATCGGAGACATCTCTCGACCCTAACCGGCCGATTCCGACCGCCCCGGGCGGGCCCCGGCCCAGTCCCCGCCGGGAACCACCGCACCGCGCCCCCGCAGCCGGCGGGCCACCCGCTCCCCCGCGAGGTAGACCCAGGCCCCCGCGGTCCGCCCGTCCGCGAGCCGCACGGCGCGCGCCACGCGCTCGTAGAGGTTGTCGGGCGCGCCGGGCACGTACTCCTCCAGCGCGTCGAGCTCGGCCAGCAGCGCGTCGTACGCGGCCGGGTCGCGCGGCGGGGTGATCAGCTCGCCGCGGATCTCCCCCTCGGGCGCGGCGACGGCGTACGGGTAGCCGGGCCCCTCGTACAGCACGGCGCCGCGCAGCACGGCCGGTTCCTCGGCCTCCGTGCGGCCGAGGAGGAACCTCCGGTGGTTGCCGTGGCCGGGGCGGAGGGTGCCGTAGACGAAGACGGGCAGCCGGAGGACGGGCGGCCGCTCGGGCGGCGGGGCCATGCGGGCTCCTTTCGTGAGACGTTTCGACAAACGCGGGGACGCCGGTACGCGGGACGCCGGTACACGGGACGCCGGGACGCTCCCGCGCCCACCGCCGTAAAGCCCACCGCCGTGGAGCCCGCCGCCGTAAAAAGGGCGGGCCCGCGCCCACCGCCGTAAAATCGGGCCTATGGGAGAGCGGCCGGTCGCGCCCTCCGCACCCGAACTGGTCGTCGAGGCCGACGGCGGCTCGCGGTTGATGAGTCCGAGCCGGTCCTACCACGTGGGGCGCGATCCCTCGAGCGACATCGTGCTGAGCGACGCGCGAGTGTCCTGGCACCACGCGGTGCTGCGCCCGGTCGAGGACCACTGGCTGCTGGAGGACACCGGCAGCACCAACGGCACGTACACCGGCGGCCACCGCGTGACGCGCGCGGAGGACGTGGGCCCCGGCAGCGCGATCCGGTTCGGCAGCCCCACGGACGGCCCGGTGGCCGTGCTCAGCGAGGTGCCGCGGCCCGCGTACCGGCCCTCCGCCGTGTCCCTGCCGGCGGCCACCGGCACCTTCCGCCGCCCCAGCTCCGTGCGGCCGCTGCCCGCCCGCACCGTGCGGATCGGCCGCGCCTCCGACAGCGACCTGGTCATCGACGACCTGGTGGTCTCCCGGCGCCACGCCGAGCTGCGCACCCGGCCCGACGGCGGGTACGAGATCGTCGACCTGGGCAGCCACAACGGCACGTTCCTCAACGGCCGGCCGGTGCGCGGCGCCGCCCGGGTCGGGCCCGAGGACGTCATCGGCATCGGGCACTCCGCGTTCTGCCTGGTCGAGGACGAGCTCCAGGAGTTCGTCGACACCGGCGAGGTGTCGCTGGAGGTCCAGGACCTGACGGTGACCGTGGACCGGGGCCGGAAGACGCTGCTGGACCGGGTGTCCTTCCCGGTGGGCGAGAAGTGCCTGCTCGCCGTCGTGGGCCCCAGCGGCTCCGGCAAGTCGACGCTGCTCAACGCGCTGACCGGGCTGCGCCCCGCCGACCGGGGCACCGTGCTCTACGACGGCCGCGACCTGTACCGGGACTACGCCGAGCTGCGGCAGCGCATCGGTCTGGTTCCCCAGGACGACATCCTGCACGCGCAGCTCACCGTGCGCCGCGCCCTCGGGTACGCGGCCCGGCTGCGCTTCCCCGGCGACACCGGGCGCGCGGAGCGGCTGGCGCGGGTGGACGAGGTGATCCGCGAGCTGGGGCTGGAGCAGCGCGCCGGCCAGGCCATCCACAGCCTCTCCGGCGGCCAGCGCAAGCGCGTGAGCGTGGCGCTGGAGCTGCTGACCAAGCCGTCGCTGCTCTTCCTGGACGAGCCGACCTCCGGTCTCGACCCGGGCATGGACCGCTCGGTGATGCACATGCTGCGCGGCCTGGCGGACGACGGCCGCACGGTCGTCGTGGTCACCCACAGCGTGCTCAGCCTGGACATGTGCGACCGGCTGCTGGTGCTGGCGCCCGGCGGGCGCATCGCCTACTACGGGCCGCCCGGGGAGGCGCTGGCCTACTTCGGCTTCGCGCACTGGCCGGAGGCGTTCGAGGCGTTCGAGGGCGACACCCGGCGGGACTGGGCCGGGCGGTTCCGGGCGTCGCCGCAGCACCAGCGGTACATCGTGGGCGCCACGCGGCAGCCGCCGCAGCCCGGCGCGGCCGGGTCGGGGGCCAGGCTCGGGGCCCAGGAGCGGGCCGCCGCCCCCCGGGCGCGGCCGCCCACGCCCCAGAGCTGGGGCGCCCAGCTGCGCACCCTGGTGCGCCGCTACGCCGCCGCCCTGAGCGCCGACCGCACCTTCCTCGCCATCATGATCGCGCTGCCGTTCGTGATGGGCGCGATGGCCCGCGCGCTGGCCGGCAGCCGGCTCACCCAGGACACGGCGATGAACGCCCTGCTGATCCTGTGCGTGGGCGGCGTGCTGACGGGCGCGGCGAACGCGGTGCGCGAGCTGGTGAAGGAACGCGTGATCTACCGGCGGGAGCGGGCCGTCGGGCTGTCCCGCTCGGCGTATCTGATGTCCAAGGTGGTGGTGCTGGGCACGGTCACGGTGGTCCAGGCGGTGGTGCTCACCCTCGTCGGGCTGGTCGGGGTGAATCTCAACGCCCCGGGCGGCAAGGGCGTCCTGCTGCCGCCGCTGGCCGAGATCGCGCTCGCCGTCGCCCTGCTGTCGTTCACCTCGATGATGCTGGGCCTGGTGGTCTCCGCGCTGGTGCGCAAGGAGGAGGTCACCATGCCGCTGCTGGTGCTCATCGCCCTGGTGCAGGTGGTGTTCTGCGGCGCGCTGCTGGCCCTGAACGGGGTCCCCGGCCTCCAGCAGCTCGCCTGGCTGGTGCCGGCGCGGTGGGCGCTGGGCGCCATGGCCGCGACCGTCGATCTGCACCGGATCGTGCCCGGGAAGCTCACCTCCGACCCGCTGTTCCACCACACGGCCGGCACGTGGCTGCTGGACATGGGCATGCTCGTGGTGCTCTCGGTGCTCTTCGGGCTGGTGGTGCGGCGGCTGCTGCGCCGCCAGGAGCCGGTCGTGATGCGGAAGTAGCGGGGAGCGCGAGCGATGACCGCCACTCCTCCCCTCCCGGGCGACCGGGGCGCGGCCACGTCCGGTGGCGGCGGCGCCCCGTCGGGCCGGGGTGCGGTGCCGGCCGGCGGCGGGGGCGTCGCTTCCGGTGGCGGTGGCGTGCCGTCCGGCGGCGGCGCTTCCAGTGGCGGTGGCGCGTTCGACCCGACGCATGTGGTGCCGCGGGGCGGGCTGGCGGCCTGGGAGGCCCCGGACGGTACGCGGCTGGCGGTCCGGCTCGACCCCCTGCTGCCGGTGCGGCTGGTGGCGCGGCGCGGTGACTGGGGGCAGGTGGTCTGCTCCAACGGCTGGTCCACGTGGGTCGACGCGCGGACCCTCGTCGTGGTGCCGCGGGACCCGCCGGCGGCCGACGGCCCGGACGCCCGTACGGAGGACCCGCTGCCGCTGCTGGCCCGCGTGGAGCAGGCGCTGGGCCGCTACCGGCGGGCCGCGGCGGAGGCCGCCGCCGGGCGGCTGGACGGGGAGGGCTTCCGGCGCGACACGCAGGGGCTGCGGATCGGCGCGGTGGTCGACGGAGAGGCGGTCTGGCTGTACGACGCGGAGGGGGGCCGCTGGGTGTACGGGGAGGCGA
>NZ_JBPQTV010000089.1:0-21744 GCF_051386515.1 Streptomyces sp. URMC 123
CTACCAGACGAGGACGCCCGAGCAGTTGGTGGCGATGGCCACCAAGTACCCGCCGCTGTCCGCGCCCGGTCAGCCGCCCACGGCGGTGAGCAGCAGCGCCGCCGACGCGTCGTCGCCGGCCCGCCCCGCGGTGGCGAGCACGGCGGGCTCGAGCTCGCGGTGCACGCCGCCCCCGCCGTGCTCGTCGAGGTGGGCCACGGCGGCCGCGCACTGGAGCACGCCCAGCGCCCCGGAGCAGGGGCCGAAGCGCGCTTCGAGGTCGAGGACCGGCGCGTCGGAGGAGGGCCGGTCGGCGAGCCACCGGTCGGCGAGCCACAACCCCACCCCGGCGGCCCGGCCCTCCGGGGTGCCGAGCACCGCGTCGATCGCGGCCCGCGGGCCGGCCGACCGGGCGTACGCCGCCACCGTGGCGCGCGGCCGGGCACCGCGGGCCTCGGCGCTCGCGCGGGTCTCCAGCACCAGCGCGACGGCACCGTCCAGCGCGGGCCCGCCCAGCAGCTTGCCGACGGCCTCGCCCGACGGCTCCACGCCGACGACGACGGCGGCCCGGGCGCGCCCGGCGAGCAGGGTGGTGCGGGCCCAGAACACCGCGTCCAGCCCGCTCGTGGGGCCGTTGCACAGCGTGATGTTGGGGCCGCGCAGCCCGTGCCGCATGGCCACGGAGCCGGCGATCACATTGCAGGAGGTCTGCGGCAGCCCCATCGGGCTGAGGGCGGTGACGGTGTCCCGGGCGATGATGTCGGCGAAGGAGCAGACGCTGTCGAGAATGCCCAGATTGGAGCTGACCACGACGGCGGTGTGGTCGGCGGGCCCGCCGAAGGCGCCCTCCGCGTACAGGCCCGCGTCCCGCAGCGCCGGCTCCGTGGCGCGCAGCGCCAGCCGCGAGCCGCGGTCCTTGTGGCGCAGGTCCCGCCCGGTCAGCCCGGTGCGCGGGTCGAAGCCGCCGTCGCGTACGGCGCCGAGGAGCTCGTCGGCCAGCGTCAGGCCGGGGACGGCGAGGCCCACGCCCGTGACGACGACCTCGCGTTCGGCGGTGGCGGCGCCCCGCGCCGCGGTTGCCCGGCTCGGCCCGCTCATCGCGCCGCCTCCAGGATCGCCGCGGCGTTGATCCCGCCGAATCCGAACGCGTCGACCTGGGCCACGGACACCTCGGCGGTGGCCGCGCCGCCCCGGACCAGCCGCAGCCCGGCGGCCTCCTCGATCGGGTCGGTCAGCCCGAGCACCGGCGGCACGGTGCCGCGCTGGCAGGCGAGCACCGCCGTCACCAGGCTCAACAGCCCGGAACCGCCCAGGGTGTGACCGGTCATGGACTTGATGGCCGTCATCAGCGGCCCGGCGTCGGGCCCGCCCGAACCGGCGAAGATCCGCGAGAGCACGGTGGCCTCCGTGGAGTCGTTCTTGGGGGTGCCGCTGCCGTGCAGCATCACCAGGTCGATGTCGTCCGGCCCGAGCCCGGCGCGCTCGTACGCGTCGTGGAGCACCCGGGTGATGCCCTCCGGGTCCGGGGCGGTGGGGTGGTGGGCGTCGCAGTTCAGGCCGACCCCGCGCAGCCGGGCGTGCACCCGGCGGCCCGGCGCGGCCGCGCGCTCCAGCACCACGGCCACCGCGCCCTCGCCCATGAGCATGCCCTTGTGCGAGCGGTCGAACGGGCGCAGCGCGTCCGGCACGTCGTTCTGCACCCGGTCCAGGGTGCCGAACGCGCTCTCGCCGATCGCGTCGGTGCCGGCCACCACCACCGTGTCGGCCATGCCCATGTCGATCATGTCGGTGGCCATGCCCAGCGCGTAGAGCGCGGCGGCGCAGGCGTTGGCGAAGGTGTAGGTGCGCGGCGCGGCGAACTCCTCGCGCAGCGCGGTGCCGAAGTGCAGATCGGCGACGTCGAGGGGCAGGCCCTCCTTCCACCACAGCTCGGCGCTGCGCTGCTCCTGGAGGGTGGTGCCGATCAGCACGGGCACCTCGGACAGGTCCGTGCCGTGCCCGGCGTCCGCCAGGGCCTGGAGCACGGCGGCCTTCAGCCAGCGGGTGGCGCGGAACGGCTCGTCGACACCCGGGCGGGTCCGGTCGTCGATCTCGTACGCCTGCCGCGCCCGGTACTTGTCGGTGTCGAAGACCCGCAGCCCCGCCAGGGCGCTGCGGCCGGCGCAGAGCGCCTCGAAGATCTCCTGCGGGGTGTCGCCGATGCCCGCGACCGCCCCCATGCCGGTGATGTCCCAGGTCATGACCGCACCGCCCGTTCCCGCAGCTTGTAGGCGGCCAGCTTGCCGGTGGCCGTGGCCGGGAGCGCGTCGACGAACTCGAACTGGGCCGGGCGCTTGTACGGCGCCAGCTTGGTGCGGACCGAGGCCCGTACGGCGCGGCGCACCCGGTCCCGGTCGGCGCCCGCGGCCGTCACGGTGAACGCCACGGCGCGCTGGAGGCCGTTGTCGTCGGCCCGGCCGACCACCACGCAGTCGGCCACCCCGTCGGTGGCGCGCACCACGCTCTCGATCTCGCTGGGGACCACCTTGTAGCCGCCCAGGTTGAGGATGTCGTCGGCCCGGCACAGGTACTCGATGCCGCCGTCGGCGCCGCGCCGCACCACGTCGCCGGTGTAGGCGCCGCCGGCGGAGAAGGTGACCTCGTCCGCCTCGGGCCGGTTGAGGTAGCCGAGCGAGACGGTCGGCCCCGCGATGTGCAGCCGGCCCTCGACGCCGTCGGGCACCACGGCGCCCTGCTCGTCGCGGATCGTCACGATCGCGCCGGGCACCGGCACGCCGGCCAGTCCGTGCATCGCCCGGCCGGGCGGGGTGGCGATGACGACGTGCATGACCTCGGTGGCGCCCAGGCAATTCATCACCCGCGCGCCGAAGAACTCCTCGATGCGCCGGCTCAGTTCGGCGGGGCAGTGCTCGCCGGCGGTCAGGCACAGCCGCAGGGACGAGAGGGCGGCGAGGGACTCGTCGTCGCCGCGCTGCAGGGTCTCCAGCAGGCCGACGTAGAGCCGGGGCACCGAGCACAGCACGGTCGGGCGGTGGCGCCGCAGGGCCGCGCTCACCACGTGCACGTCGACGGCGCCGCGGATGAGCACCGTGCTCGCCCCGGCGGCCAGGGCGCACAGCACGGAGCTGCCGAAGCCGTAGCCGAAGGACATCCGGGCGGTGGACAGCACCAGGTCCTCCGGGCGCAGCCCGAGCACCGAGCCGAAGCCGTCGAGCATGGCGGTGATGGCGGTGGCGCAGTGCAGCACGCCCTTGGGGCGGCCGGTGCTGCCGGAGGTGTACTGGATCAGCGCCTCGCGGTCGGCCGGCCAGGTGGCCACGGGGCCGGCCTCGCCCGGGTGGTACGCGCCCGTGGGCAGCCCGGACGCGAGCCCCTCCCGGACCTCGTCGCCGGTCAGCAGGATCTGGCCGTCGAACGCGGCCTCCAGGGCCCGCTGCTGGGCGGGCGCGGTGTCGAGGTGGACGGCGCCGGCGGCGCAGTCGTCGCCGATGAAGCGGATGTCGGCCTCGTCCAGCAGGGGGCTCACCGGCACCGGCACACAGCCGTGCCACCACAGGCCGAGCACGGCCACGGCGGTGGCCACCGAGTCCTCGGCGACGACGAGGCAGCGGGTCCCGGGCCGGACGCCCGCCACCCGCAGGGCGCCGGCGTAGCCGCGGGCCGCCTCGTGCAGCCGGGCGTACGACACCTCGCCGGCGTCCGGGTCGAGATAGCTGGTCCGCTCGCCCCGGCCCGCCGCGAGATGCCGGCCGACCAGGCGGTCGACGAGGTCCACGGTGGGGCGGGCGCGGACGGCGCCCCGGGCTTCGGCGGCGCCTCGGGCTTCGGCGGCGGGGCGGGCTCCGGCGGCGCCTCGGACTCCGGCGGGGGGAGCGCCGTCGGGGCCGTCGGCGCCGGCCGGGTGCCCGAGGGCCGGGGCGATTCCGTCGAGGCCGGAGAAGCCGGCGGGGGTGGCGGCGCCCGAGGCGGCGTTCGAGGCGGCGTCCGGGAGCGGCGCGGGCAGCTTGCGGGCCAGCAGCTCCGCCGCGTCCCGGACGCTGTCGATGCGCGAGGTCTCCTCGTCGCCCAGGGTGACCCCGAAGGTCTGCTCAATGCGCGCCGCGATCTCGACCTTCTCCAGGGAGTCCACCCTGAGCTCCTCGTGGAACGACGCGTCGGCCGGCACGTCCTCCACATCGAATTCGAGGACGAACGCCACTATTTCGCGAAGCCGATCACTGGCGTCAGCATTCCGCACTGGTGGCACGGTGTGTACTCCTTTATCGGGATGGCACAGCTACCGGGGGGAAGTTCTGTGGGGGAATTCCATCGGATGCGCTGCGAAGACCCTAGCGAGCCGTATTCAACGAATCGAGCCGCAGGGTCGGAAGTACGTCAGGTCATATGTCAGGTTCCGAGCCGACCGGCCGAATTTGTATTGTGCCCCGGGGGTGTTCGCATTGAATTTCCCAGGTGTCGAAGGAGCTGGTCGTGGCCGCAACGGCGCACGACAGCGACCCGCGGGCCCCTGGACGGCGCCTGGTGATCCACTCGAATGACGCTCCGGTGGCGCTCGATATTCACTGGAGTGCACCCGCGGAATGCGTCCGGAGGTCGATGGAATCAGCCGTTCTGACGTACTCTCGTATGCGCGGTGGCGGGGTGGGGGAGGTTCCGTTTAAGTTCTCCTGTCGGCTGTCGGAACGACGGCTGGGACGACTTCAATGAAATGGAAATCGCATCCGTGTATGGGCAATTGACTGTGCGGCAGCGGTCGGAGCAGCAGTCGGACCAGCGGCCGGGAAACAGCCGGAAGAGAACCAGCGAAGCCACCCCTTTCGAGCCGCCGCTCACCACACCGAGGCCAGGTGAATGATGACCCTCACGTCACGCACCCTGCTCACACCGGAGGCCCGCCTGAGCCTCGCGGCCCGCGCCGACCTGGGAGGGGGCAATGCCTGGCGCATCGCGCTGGAAACCTCTCCCGCGCCCGACGCGCCGCTGCTCCTCGCCGATCGCCCGCTGATCGACCCCCGGGGCGAGGAACGCGCGGAGTTCAGCATCCGCGAGCTCGACGCCCTCGCCGACGCCTGGGCCGCCTGGTACCTCGACCGCGGCATCCGCCCGCGGGACCGGGTCTCCGTCTACATCGAGGACTCCTTCGAGGACCAGGTCCACCTCGCCGCCCTCGCCCGGATCGGCGCCATCGGGGTGCTCATCAACGGCCGCATGAAGCCGGAGCTCGCCCTCGGCCTGATGCGCCGCACCGGCTCCGTCGGCGTCTACACCGACGCCGCCCGGCTCGACCTGCTCGCCGGCCGGCTGCAAGACCTCCCCGACGCCCGGTGGACCTGCTCCCGCGAGGACGTCGGCGTCCTCGGCGACCGCGCGGTGCCCGACTCCGCGGTGTACCGGCACGGCGCCGAGGACCCGGTGGTCATCTGCCACTCCTCGGGCACCACCGGCAACCCGAAACCGGTGATCTGGACCCACCGGCAGAGCGTCGCCGGCGCCTGCTACCGGCTCGTCAACCACCCCGAGCCGGACGCCGTCCGGGTGCTCTCCGCCGCGCCCCTGACCCACTCCAGCGCCATCGCCTTCACCTTCTACTCCCTGCTCGCCGGCGTGCCGACGATCGGCTGGTCGGACTCCACCGGCCCCGGCGTGGCCCGCGGCTGCGCCACCCACCGCCCCACCGTCGTGCTCGCCTTCAACGAGGCGCTCTCCTCGATCGCCACCTCAGGACCCGACCCGGAGGACTTCTCCTCCGTCGAGGTGTGGGTCAACCTCGGCGACTGCGGCCACGACGCCCATATGCGCCGGCTGATGCGGCTCGGCCGCACCACCGCGGAGGACGGGACCACCACCCCCGGCTCGGTGATCGACGACGGGCTGGGCTCCTCCGAACTCGGCTGGGCCGCGCTCCGCCGGGTCCTCACCCCCGACGCGCCGCCGCGCGCCCGGCACCTGGGCCGCCAGGTCCCGATCGCCGAGGTCGCCGTGCTGCGCGAGGACGGCAGCCACGCCGCCCCGGGCGAGGTCGGCCTGCTGGGCGTGCGCAGCGACTCGGTGGCCCGCGGCTACTGGAACGACTCCGACACCACCTACCGCTCCATGCTCGGCGGCTACTGGCTCTCCGGGGACCTCGTGCACCGCACCGAGGACGGCGACTTCTTCCACGTCGACCGGGCCGTGGACGCCATCCGCACCGAGGACGGCGACGGCTACTCCGCCCTCATGGAGGAGGAACTGCTGCTCCACCTCCCCGAGATCGCCGACTGCGCGATCGTCGCCGGCCGGCTGCGGGAGCGGACCGTGCCGGCCGCCGTCGTCACCCTCCTGGCGGGCGGCGCCGACCCGGCCGACCTGCTGGCCCGGGCCAACGCGGTGCTCACCGGGGTGGGCCAGCCCCCGCTGGCCTTCCTGGAGATCGCCGCCTCCCCGGCCGACATCCCGCTCGGCCCCACCGGCAAGGTCCTCAAGCGGCAGCTGCGCGAGAAGTACGCCGCCCTGCACGCCTACCGCCCCGCCGACCCCAAGGCCGCCGCCCTCACGGACACCGAGCGGCAACCGCGCTCCGACGGTGCGCCGGGCACCGACAGCACGCCCGCCCCCGTAACGGACACCGGCAGCGCGCCGCACCCGGAGGAGGCGCCCGCCCGATGACCGTACCGGCGCCCGAGGCGACCCGGGACACGGTCGCCTGGCTCAACGACATCGGCGGGGACACCCTCGCCGGCCGCATGGGCATCACCTTCCTCGAAGCCGCACCGCACCGGGTGGTCGCCACCATGCCGGTCGCGGGCAACACCCAGCTCTACCGCATGCTGCACGGCGGCGCCTCGGTGGTCCTCGCCGAGTCGCTCGGCTCCATCGGCGCGGCGCTGCACGCCGGCGAGGGGCACATCGCGGTCGGTGTCGACATCAACGCCACCCACCACCGGGTCGCCCGGAGCGGCCTGGTCACCGGCGTCGCCACCGCGCTCCACCTCGGCCGGACCACCGCCACGTACGACGTCGTCATCTCCGACGAGGCCGGGCACCGCCTGTGCACCTCCCGCATCACCTGTGCCATCCACGCGAAGCGAAGAACCCGTGACCGAGACCCCGCCCACCCGTGACCCTGCCGGGTCCGCGACCGCGCCCCACCGCCGCACCGCAGTGCGGCGCCGCCCTCGAGGAGCCTCATGACCAACACACTCACCCCGCCCGGAGTGAAGGAAGCGGCACGTCCACCCCTGCGCCCGGGACCCGTCCTCCTCGTCCTGCTGTCGGCCATGTTCTTCGCGCAGTTCGACTTCTTCGTCGTGAACGTGGCCGCGCCCTCGCTGGAGGAGAGCATCAACGCCGGACCGGCGGCCCTCGAACTCGTCGTCGGCGGCTACGCCTTCGCCTACGCCGCCGGCATGATCACCGGCGGCCGGCTCGGTGACAAGTACGGCTACCGCCGGCTGTTCGTCATCGGCACCATCGCCTTCGCCGTCACCTCGCTGCTCTGCGGCATCGCCGTCAACCCCGAGCAGCTCATCGTCGCCCGGCTCGCCCAGGGCCTGGCCGGCGCGGTGATGGTCCCGCAGGTGCTCGCCATCGTCACCGCCGACTTCCCCGACGACCGCAAGCCGTGGGCCATGGCCTGGTACGGCGCCGCCGCCGGCCTCGGCTCCATCGCGGGCCAGGTGCTGGGCGGCGGCCTGATCGCCGCCGACTTCGCCGGCCTCGGCTGGCGCACCATCTTCCTGATCAACGTGCCGTTCTGCGCGGTCATCGCGGTCGCCGCCATGCGGGTGCTGCCCGCCAGGACGCAGCGCCGCAAGGTGGGCCTCGACCCGATCGGCGCCCTGGGCGTCTCCGTGGCCCTGGCCCTGCTGCTGGTGCCGCTGACCATGGGCCACACCTCGCACTGGCCGGCGTGGACCTGGATCAGCATGGCCCTGGCCATCCCGGTCGCGCTGATCACCCTGCACTGGGAGAAGCTGCTCACCCGCAAGGGCGGCAGCCCGGTGCTGGTCTTCCCGCTGTTCCGCAGCCCCTCCTTCCGCGGCGGCATGATCGCCAGCACGGCGTTCATGCTCTACTTCGGAAGCTTCATGTTCACCCTGACCCTGCTGCTCCAGTCGGGCCTGGGCCTCGGCCCCCTGGAGGCGGGCCTGGTCTTCTCGCCCATGGGCATCCTCTTCACCGCCACCTCGATGATCGGCGGCCGGCTCACCAACCGCTGGGGCATGGGCGCCCTCGTGGTCAGCAGCCTGGTCACGGCCGCGGGCCTGATCGCCCTCGCCGCCCGGCTGTTCGTCTCCGGCGCCGACACCGGGCTGCCCTGGATCGTGGTCTGCCTCTGCCTCATCGGCAGCGGCAACGGCGTGGTGCTGCCCGCCCTGTTCGGCGCCGCGCTGATGCGGGTGCGCCCGCAGGACGCCGGCATCGCCTCCGGCATCCTCACCACCACTCAGCAGTTCGCCAGCGCGGCCGGCGTCGCCGTCATCGGCGCCGTGTTCTTCGCCGTCGCCGGCACCGAGCCCACCAGCGGCAGCTGGGCCACCGCCATGGGCTGGGCCACCGGCATCAGCGTGCTGATGGTCTTCGTCGTGATGTGGATGACCTGGACCTTCAGGCGCTTCACGGGCGACGGAACCGACCGGAACACCGTGGTGCAGGCGCCCGCCCACGTCTGACCCCGCACGGCCAGGCCGGGGTGCGGCCCCTCCGCCCGGAGGCGGCCCGCGCCCCGGCCCCGCATCCGCCCACCCTGCCACCCGGGCGGACGCAGACGCATTCGCGAACACGGACAGGAGACAGCGCCTCATGTGTGGAATAGCGGGATGGGTCTCCTACGACCCGGCACGCCCCGTCACGCCCGACACCGCCGACGCGATGACCGAGACCATGGCCTGTCGCGGCCCGGACGCCCACGGCGTCTGGCTGGACCGCCGGGTCGCCCTCGGCCACCGCCGCCTCGCCGTCATCGACCCCGACGGCGGCAAGCAGCCCATGACGTTCGAGCGCGACGGCCGTACCGTGGTGGCCCTCACCTACAGCGGCGAGGTGTTCAACTTCCTCGAACTCCGCCGCGAGCTCATCGGCCTCGGCCACACCTTCCGCACCCACAGCGACACCGAGGTGGTCCTCCACGCCTATCTGGAGTGGGGCGAGGACTTCACCGAGCGGCTCAACGGGATGTACGCCTTCGCCGTCTGGGACGCGCGCACCGACGAACTGCTGCTGGTCCGCGACCGCATGGGCATCAAGCCCCTCTACTACTACCCGCTCGCCGACGGGCTGCTGTTCGGCTCCGAGCCCAAGGCGATCTTCGCCCACCCCGGGGCGCGGCCGGCCATCGACCACGAGGGGCTCGCCGAGCTGCTCGCCTTCACCAAGACCCCGGGCCACGCCGTCTACAAGGGCATGTACGAGCTGCGCCCCGGCCACACCCTGCGGCTGCGGCGCGAGGGGCTGCGCACCCGCCGCTACTGGGCCCTGGAGGCCCGCGACCACACCGACGACCTCGACACCACCGTCGGCCGCGTCCGGGAGCTCCTCGAGGACATCATCGCCCGCCAGATGATCTCCGATGTGCCGCTGGGCACCCTGCTCTCCGGCGGACTCGACTCCAGCGTCATCACCGCGCTCGCCGCCCGGCACCGCGCGAGCACCGGCGCTCCCCCCGTCCAGTCCTTCGCCCTCGACTTCGCCCGCCACTCCGAGAACTTCCGCGCCAACGACTGGCGCGGCACCCCCGACACCCCCTTCGCCGAGGCCCTCGCCCGCCATGTGGGCTCCGACCACCGGGTCGTCACCCTGCCCTCCACGGCGCTGCTCGACACCGCCGCCCGGCAGGCCGTGATGCGCGCCCGCGATCTGCCGTTCGACCTCGGCGACGGCGACACCTCCCTCTACCTGCTGTTCAAGGCCGTGCGGGAACAGTGCACGGTGGCCCTCTCCGGGGAGTCCGCCGACGAGGTCTTCGGCGGCTACCGCTGGTTCCACCACCCCGACGCCGTCGCGGCCGACACCTTCCCCTGGCTCGCACCGCCCTTCGGCACCGGCATCTCCGGCCCCGGCAGCGGCTCGACCGAGGCCCTCCTCGACCGCGGCCTGCTGGAGAAGATCGACCTGCACGGCTACCGCGCCGAGCGCTACCGCGAGGCCCTCGCCGAGGTGCCCCACCTCGACGGCGACGTCTCTCCGCTGGAGCGGCGGATGCGCGAGGTGAGCCATCTGCACCTGACCCGCTTCGTGCAGTGGATGCTCGACCGCAAGGACCGGGCCAGCATGGCCGTCGGTCTTGAGGTCCGGGTGCCGTTCTGCGACCACCGCCTGGTCGAGTACGTCTTCAACACCCCCTGGGCCATGAAGACCTTCGACGGCCGCGAGAAGAGCCTGCTGCGCGCCGCCACCCGCGACGTGCTGCCGCCCGAGGTCGCCGACCGGGTCAAGGCCCCGTACCCGACCACCCAGGACCCGCACTACCTGGCGGGGCTGCGCACCGGCCTCAAGCGCGTCACCGAGGGCCCGGACGCACCCGTACGCGCCCTGCTGGACGCCCCCTCGCTCGCCGCGGCCACCGCGGACGACGCGGGTCCGGCCTTCCGCACCAGCACCGAGCTCGTCCTCGCGCTCGACTTCTGGCTGCGCAGCTACGACGTGTCGCTGGAGCTGTAGCCGAACACCGGGGGCGCTCCTCCCGAACCGCGAACCTCCGGCTCCCCGCCCCGCAGGCCCCGCACCCCGGCGGCCGGCGGGGCGGGCGGCCGGGACAAGCGGGGCTCGACTCCTCCTTGTGCCCGCTGTGCTGTCATGGCGCTACGGCGAGACAACGGCACGGAAGAAGGGCAGAGGCCATGACCGCTTCCAGCGACGCGTCGGCGCGCGTCGTTCCGGCCGTCCGCCCACCCGGCTCCCTGCCCCTGTCCGCCATGCCGCTCAGGGTCGCCAGGGCCCACGCCCGGGACATTTTGGACGAGTTCGGCTACGTCTATCTCCACGACATCCCCGAGTACTTCGACTACGGCGCGTTCCTGCGGCACTTCGGCGATTTCCGGCCATGCGGCGGCGGCGAGCCGGTGCAGGACCTCGGGGGCCGGATCGCCCCGCGCGACCCTCGCGGCGCGGCGGCCACCGCCGTATCCCTGCCCCGCACCCTGGCGTGCGAGCACCCCGGGCTGCCGCCGCGCTTCCTGGCGCTGTGGTGCGTGCGCCCGGCCGCGCCCACCGGGCCCGGCACCGCGCTCGCGGACGGCAGGGTCCTGCTGGAGTCCTTCTCCACCGCCGAACGGCGGATCATGCGCACCCGGCGCTACGAGTGGCGCGGCGGCCCGGCCCCCGCCCCCGAGGCCGCCCGGCCGCACAGCGCGCACCCCCTCCTCGACCAGTACGGCGGCCGGGACGTGCTGCGCTACTCCGCCCAGCGGGTGGTGCGCGTCGACGACGGCTTCCTGCCCGGCTTCGTGCGCCGGGGGCTGGACTTCTTCGCCGAGGCCAAGGTGGTGGTGTGCTTCGAGCGCCGCGCCCTGCTGCTCTGGGACAACTGGCGGATGCTGCACGCGCGCACCGGCACGGCGCCGGCGGCGGACGGGGCCCACCTCAAGCGGGTTCTCATCACGGTGTGAGCGCGGGGGCCACGGTTGTGAGAACCGGGGTCACGGTGTGGACGCCCGGGCCGCCCTGCGCGTTGCTGTTCCGCGCTCCGGTATCCGTGTTTCCGTGCCGTCCGCGGGCGGGCCGCCCGCGCGATCAGTGGACGCAGGCGGCCAGCCGGGAGCGCGCGGCCACCAGGGCGTCCTCGATCGTGCGGGTGCCGGTGGAGACGCACAGGGTGTAGGCACAGTCCTGAATCGCCCGGTGGGTCTCCGGTGCCACGGTCTCCCGCCGGGTGAGGGGCTCCAGCTCCTCGTAGCGTTCGACCAGGTTCCGCAGCACGGCAGGGTGCGCCATCAACATCGACAGCCTCCATCAGTGAGTAGCGACCGGACGTCGACAGGTCCTGGCCGTCCATTGCGGCGCCTGCCCCGCCCCACACATCTCACACGCCACGACCGGAAGATGGCTCGAAGTCCACTATCGCCCGGGGAACGGCACAGCTGGCCCACGGCAGCGCTCGCCCGAGGCCGTCGGCTCAGCGGCGGACCCCCAGGAACAGCCCCCGGCCGCCCTGCACACCCGGCACGTACTCCGGCTCCAGCCCCGCCAGCGCGAACGCCCGCTCGTACCGCTCGCGGGGGAACAGCATCGCCCGGTGCGTCTCGGTGAAGTGCCGCACCCCCGACGCGGCGTCGGCGAGCACGTAGTGCACCTCCATCCGGGAGGCGTCGCCGTCCAGCGTCGAGTGCGACACCCGGGCGATCGTCGTGCCGTCCACCCGGATCACATCGCCGGACACATGGCGGTCGAGGAACGTCTCGGGGAACCACCACGGCTCCACCGCGACCACCCCGCCCGGCACCACATGGCGGGCGAAGCACCCCAGGGCGGCGCGCAGTTCCGCCTCCGACTCCACATAGGCGATGGAGGCGAACAGGCAGGTGACCGCGTCGAAGGCGCGGCCCAGGTCGAACGCCCGCATGTCCCCCCGGTGCAGCGGCGCGTCCGGCACCGCCGCGCGGGCGAGGTCGAGCATCGGCTCGGACAGCTCCAGCCCCTCCGCGTGGCCGAACAGCGCCCGGAACGGCCCCAGATGGGCCCCGGTCCCACAGGCCACGTCCAGGACCGAGCGCGCCCCGGGGCGACGGGCGAGGATCTGCTCGGCGACCACCGCGGCCTCCGCCCCGTAGTCCTTGCCGCGTGCCCGGTGCTGCGCGTCGTAGATCTTCGCGGATTCCGCTCCGTACATGGACCCTCCCCGGGTCGGTCGGACCGTGCGATGGGACCGGAAGGATCGCCCCCGGTGGTCAAGGGCCGCTCGATCGGCCCGCCCGGCCCCGCTCCGGCGGCGGTCGGGCGGCGCTGCGGCCGGGCCGACCGCCGCCCCACCGCCGCCCGAGCCCGCCACGCTGCGCTGACCTACGGCCGACGCACGGCGATCGCGCCCCCGACGGCGGCGCGTCGCGACGGACGGAAGGAGCGGCCATGTCCTCGTACGGCAGTGTGCTGGTGCTCGGCGGCACCGGATTCGTCGGGCGCGCGGTGTGCGACGCCTTCGCCGCGCGCGGCGCCGAGGTGGTGGCCGCGGCCCGGCGCCCGCCCGGCGGGCCCGGCGCCCACCGGTTCCTCCGCCTCGATCCGACCACCACCCCCGCGGCGGACCTCGCCGAGCGCCTGGACGCGGTGCGCCCGCGCACCGTCGTCAACACCATCGGCAGCATCTGGGGGCGCACCGACCGGGAGATGTGGGACGCCGCCACCCTCCCCACCCTGCGGCTGCTGGAGGCGCTCACCCTGACGACCGCCCGGCCGCGGCTGATCCACCTGGGCTCCGTCCTGGAGTACGGGCCCGTGCCGCCCGGCACCACCGTGGGCCCGGCCACCGTGCCGCGCCCCGACACCGCCTACGGCAGGGCCAAGCTCGCGGCCACCCGCGCGGTGCTGGCCGCCTGCGCCGACGGCCGGGCCGAGGGCATGGTGCTGCGGGTGGCCAACGTCGCCGGCCCCGGCACCCCGCCGGTGAGCCTCCTCGGCCGGGTGGCGGCCGCCCTGCTCGCCGCCGGCCCGGGCACCGGCGCGCCCGCCGTCGTCGAGCTCGCCCCGCTGCGCGCCCACCGCGACTACATCGACGTACGGGACGTGGCCGACGCCGTCGTCGCCGCGGCCGGCTCGTCCGTGAACGGCGAGGCCGTGGACATCGCCCGGGGCGAGGCGGTCGCCGTCCGCGCCCTGGTCGATCTGCTCATCGAGGTGAGCGGGGTGCCGGCGACGGTGCGCGAACGGCCGCCCGTGGGGGAGGCGTCCGCGGCCGCCGAGGACTGGCTGCGGGTGGACACCCGGCCGGCCCGGGAGCTGCTCGGCTTCGCGCCGCGCCGCTCGTTGGAGGACGCCGTACGCGCGTACTGGCGCTCCCTGGCCCCCGCGGCGACCGACGCTCAAGAAAACAACTCGCCTATTCACCCCGGAGGTTGACCGCCCATGACCACCTACGTCTGGGACTATCTGCCCGAGTACCACCAGGAGCGCGCGGACATCCTCGACGCCGTGGAGACGGTCTTCGAGTCCGGCCGGCTCGTCCTGGGCGAGAGCGTCCGCGGCTTCGAGCGGGAGTTCGCCGCCTACCACGGCGTGCCGCACTGCACCGGCGTCGACAACGGCACCAACGCCGTCAAACTCGGCCTCCAGGCGCTCGGCGTCGGGCCCGGTGACGAGGTGATCACCGTTTCCAACACGGCGGCCCCGACCGTCGTCGCCATCGACGGCGCCGGCGCCACCCCGGTCTTCGTCGACGTCCACGAGGACACGTATCTCATGGACACCGACCAGGTCGAGGCGGCCATCACCCCCCGCACCAAGGCCCTGCTGCCGGTCCACCTCTACGGGCAGTGCGTGGAGATGGCCCCGCTGCGGCGCCTCGCCGAGCGGCACGGCCTGGTGGTGCTGGAGGACTGCGCCCAGGCCCACGGCGCGCGCCACCACGGCCGCCTCGCCGGCACCTTCGGCGACGCCGCCGCCTTCTCCTTCTACCCCACCAAGGTCCTCGGCGCGTACGGCGACGGGGGAGCGGTCCTCACCTCCGACGCCGCGGTGGACCGCGCGCTACGTCGGCTGCGCTACTACGGCATGGAGGAGGTCTACTACGTCGTCGACACCCCCGGCCACAACAGCCGCCTGGACGAGGTGCACGCCGAGATCCTGCGCCGCAAGCTCACCCGGCTGGACGCCTATGTCGCCGGCCGGCGCGCGGTCGCCCGCCGCTACGCCGAGCACCTCGCCGACCTCACCGGCCCCGGCGGACTCGTCCTGCCCACGCTCGCCCCCGGCAACGACCACGTCCACTACGTCTACGTGGTCCGCCACCCGCGCCGCGACGACATCATCGCCGAGCTCAAACGCCATGACATCGCGCTGAACATCAGCTACCCGTGGCCGGTGCACACCATGACCGGCTTCGCCCATCTCGGGTACGGCAAGGGATCGCTCCCGGTCACCGAACGGCTCGCCGGGGAGATCTTCTCGCTGCCCATGTACCCGTCGCTGCCGGTGGACGTGCAGGACAGGGTGATCGGGGCCCTGCGGGACGTGCTGGCGAGCCTGTGACGACCCGTGACGACCCCGTGACGACCCCGTGAGCGCCATCGGCGCTCGGACCAAGAGCTCGTACGAGGAGGAGCACCCCATGAAAGCGCTCGTGCTGGCCGGAGGGCTGGGAAGCCGGTTGCGCCCCTTCAGCCACTCCATGCCCAAACAGCTCATTCCCATCGCCAATACCCCGGTGCTCGTGCATGTGCTGGAGCAACTGCGGGCCCTGGGCGCCGCCGACGTCGGCATGATCGTGGGCGACCGGGCCCGCGAGATCACCGCGGCCCTCGGCGACGGGTCCGCCCACGGCGTGCGGATCACCTACATCCCGCAGGAGGAACCCCGAGGGCTGGCCCACTGCGTGCGCATCGCCCGCGACTTCCTGGGTGACGAGGACTTCGTGATGTACCTCGGCGACAACATGCTCCCGCAGGGGGTCGCCGACATCGCCCGGGACTTCCGAGCCCGGCGCCCGACCGCCCAGATCGTGGTCCACCGGGTGACCGACCCCAGCGCCTTCGGCGTCGCCGAGGTGGACGCCGACGGCCGGGTCACCCGGCTGGTGGAGAAGCCCCTGCGGCCGCGCAGCGACCTCGCGGTGGTCGGCGTCTACTTCTTCACCCCCGCCGTCCACCGGGCGGTGGACGCCATCCGGCCCAGCCCGCGCGGGGAACTGGAGATCACCGACGCCCTCCAGTGGCTGGTGACCCGCGGCCACGACGTACGGGCCGGCGTCTACACCGGGTTCTGGAAGGACACCGGCCGGATCGAGGACGTGCTCGACTGCAATCGCGAACTCCTCGACGCGCTGGAGCCGGCCGTCCTCGGCGAGGTCGACGGCGCCAGCGAGCTGATCGGCGCGGTCGTCGTGCAGAAGGGCGCCCGGGTGGTGCGCTCCCGGATCGTCGGCCCGGTCGTCGTCGGCCCCGGCGCGGTCGTGGAGGACAGCCACATCGGCCCCCACACCTCCATCGGCCGCGACTGCCGGCTGCGCTCCGCCGGCCTGGACTACTCGATCATGCTGGACGGGGCCACCGTCCAGCGCGTCAGCGGGGTGCACGGCTCGATCATCGGCCGCGCCGCCACCGTCACCAGCGCCACCACCACCGGCCGCAAGCGCCTGGTGGTCGGCGACCACGCCAGCATCGAGGTGGCGGCATGAGGCCCATGAGCGGCACGGGGCCCACGGGCGGCATGAGGCTCCTGGTCACCGGCGGCGCCGGATTCATCGGCTCGCACTATGTGCGCACCCTGCTCGACGGCGGCTACGCCGGCGCCGAGAACGCCCGGGTGACCGTGGTGGACAAGCTCACCTACGCCGGCAACCGGGCCAATCTGCCCCTCCACCACGACCGGCTGACCTTCGTCGAGGGCGACATCTGCGACACCGCCCTGCTCCACGACGTGCTGCCCGGCCATGACGCGGTGCTGCACTTCGCCGCCGAGTCCCATGTGGACCGCTCGCTGGCGGACCCCTCGGCCTTCGTGCGCACCAACGTCGGCGGCACGCAGAACCTGTTGGAGGCGTGTGTGCGCACCGGCGTACGGCGGGTGGTGCACATCTCCACCGACGAGGTGTACGGCTCCATCGCCCGGGGCGCGTGGACCGAGGACTGGCCGCTCGCCCCCAACTCCCCGTACGCCGCCTCCAAGGCCGGCAGCGATCTGATGGCGCGCGCGTACTGGCGCACCCACGGACTGGAGGTGTCCGTCACCCGCTGCTCCAACAACTACGGGCCGTACCAGCACCCGGAGAAGCTGATCCCGCTCTTCGTCACCAACCTGCTCGACGGCCAGCCGGTGCCGCTCTACGGCGACGGGCGCAATGTCCGCGAGTGGCTGCACGTCTCGGACCACTGCGCGGCCGTGCACCTCGTGCTGACCCGGGGCCGCCCCGGGGAGATCTACAACATCGGCGGCGGCGAGGAACGGACCAACCGCGAGATCACCGATCTGCTGCTGGATCTGTGCGGGGCCCCGGCCGACCTCGTACGACGGGTGCCGGACCGCAAGGGGCACGATCTGCGCTACGCCCTGGACGACACCAAGATCCGCGAGGAGCTGGGCTATCGGCCCCGGGTGCCGTTCCTCACCGGGCTGGCCGACGTCGTCTCCTGGTACCGCGACAACCCCGCCTGGTGGGAGCCGCTGAAGGAGCGGCGGGCCGTCGCGGCGGGCGCGCCGGCGGCGCCCGGGAGCGGGGGCCCGGGGTGACCGCCGGTGTCGGGGAACGGCAGCCTGGCGTGGCCGCAGGCGCCGTTCACGCCGTTCACGCCGTTCAGGCCGTGCGCGCCGCCCGTGACGGCCGGCTGCGGCCGCGCGAGGACCGCGGGCTGGCCGCCCGGCTCGCCCGCTCGGCCGCCGCGGCGGACGGGGACCGGCTACCGCTGAAACGATTCGACGACTGGCTCGACAGCCGCCGCCGCGCCCACCCCTTCCGGGTCCGGCGCGTGCCCTTCGCCGCGCTCGACGGCTGGCACTTCGAGGAGGACACCGGCAACCTCGCCCACCACAGCGGGCGCTTCTTCACCGTCGAGGGCCTGCGGGTGCGCATGGGCGATCCGGGTATTCCGGGCACTCCGAGTCGGCCACGGGAGTGGCACCAGCCCGTCATCCGCCAGCCGGAGGTCGGCATCCTCGGCCTGCTGATGAAGGACTTCGACGGGGTCCCGCACTTCCTGATGCAGGCCAAGATGGAGCCGGGCAACCCCAATCTGCTCCAGCTCTCACCCACCGTCCAGGCCACCCGCAGCAACTACACCCGGGTGCACCGCGGCGCGCCCGTGCGCCACCTGGAGTTCTTCGCCGGACCCGGCCGCGGCCGGGTGATCACCGATGTGCTCCAGTCCGAGCACGGCTCGTGGTTCCACCACAAGAGCAACCGCAACATGATCGTCGAGACCGACCGGGAGGTACCGCTCACCGACGACTTCCGCTGGTTGACGCTCGGGCAGCTGCACGCGCTGCTGGCCCGGGACCATGTGATCAATATGGATGCCCGTACGGTGCTCTCCTGCCTCGCGCCGTTCCTGCCCGTCGGTGGTGGCGGAGGGCCCCTCGCCGCCGCGCTCGCCGCCTCCCGCGACCCGGACGCCGGGGCCCTGGTCCCCACGCCCGAGCTGTACAGCTGGTTCACGGGCCAGCGCTCCGACCGGGAGGTGGAGGTCACCCGTGTGCCCCTGCGCGAGACCCGCGGCTGGGAGCGCACCGCGACCGGCATATCCCGCCTCGACGGCCGCTACTTCACGGTGGTCGGGGTCTCCGTCCGGGCCGGCAGCCGCGAGGTGACGGGGTGGTCCCAGCCGCTGTTCGCCCCCACCGGGCCGGGCGTGGTGGCCCTCGTGGTCAAGGAGTTCGACGGGGTGCTCCATCTGCTGCTGCGGGCCCGCGCCGAGCCGGGGTTCCTCGACACGGTGGAACTCGGCCCCACGGTCCAGTGCGTTCCGGAGAACTACGACCCGGGCGAGCGGCCCTCCCTGCTCGACGAGGTGCTGGCCGCGGACCCGTCCCGTGTCCTCTACGACGTGGTGCACTCGGAGGAGGGCGGCAGATTCCTCGACGCGTCCAGCCGCCATCTGATCGTCGAGGCGGACGACGCGTTCCCGGTCTCACCGGACCGGCTCCCCGCCGACTGCGCCTGGTTCACCCTGGGGCAGGTGGCGGCCCTGCTGCGGCATGGCCACTATGTGAGCGTCCAGGCCCGGACGCTGCTGGCCTGCCTCGGCTCGCTCGGCTGACCGCGCGCGGGCGCGGATGAGGACGAGGGGGGGGCCGCACGCGGCGCCCCCCTCGAAGCCTTCACGGCCGACGGCCGGTCGGTTCGCCGGTGTGCCCGGCCGAACTCGACATGCCGACACGGCCGGAGCGAGTCAGTCGTCCTCCGGAAGAGGATTCCGCAGCGAAAGGAGATCCCAGCGGTTGCCGTACAGATCGCGGAAGACCGCCACGGTGCCGTACGACTCCTCCCGGGGCGGCTCCTCGAAGACGACCCCGGCCGCCACCATCCGGGCGTGGTCCCGCTCGAAATCGTCGGTGTGCAGGAACAGCGCCACCCGGCCGCCGGTCTGGTCGCCCACGCGCTCCACCTGTTCGGGGCGGGCGGCGCGGGCGAGCAGCAGCGCGGTCTCCCGCGCTCCGGGCGGGGAGACGACGACCCAGCGCTTGCCGTCGGACAGCAGCGTGTCCTCGACCAGCTCGAAGCCCAGGGCGTTGACGTAGTAGTCGATCGCCTCGTCGTAGTCGCGCACGACGAGGGTCACCAGACCGAGATGAGACATGGGGCGATCCTGCCACCACCGGCCGGCGGGCCCGCGGGCGGTCTCCCCGGCCGTGCGCCGCTCGATCGCGTTCCGGCTCCGCCGGGAGGCGCCGGCCCCGGGGAGCGGTCGGTCAGACGCGGCCGGCCAGCAGGGCCCCGGCCACGGCGCGCTGCTCGGGGGAGAGGGTCTCCTCGCCGTCCTCGACGTCCCACAGCGCGTTCTGGAGCACCCGGCCCAGGGTCCACCGCGCCGCGCGCCGCCGGTCCAGACCGAGCACCTCGGTCATCAGGTCGAAGCGGCGCAGCACGGCCCGCTCCACGCGGCCGGTGGCGACGGCGTCCTCCCACCGGTTGTGCAGCGCCGGCAGCAGCTCGAAGCCGGGGTCGCCGGCGAGCGGCTTGGGGTCGATGACCAGCCACGGCTCGCGTGGCGCGGACGGGTGCGCGGCGAGCACGTTGCCGTAGTGCAGGTCCCAGTGGAGCAGCCGGTCGCCCGGCTCGTCGAGCACCTCGCGCACGGCGTCCGCGCAGCGCTCGACCAGCCGGCGGTCGGCCTCGGCGGCCAGCTCGGGCAGCGCCTCGGGCACGTCCTCCAGCAGGGCGGCGGCCACGTCGGCCAGCCGCCGCAGGCCCGCCGGGGCCGGCGTGGCCGTGAGCCGGGCGAGCAGCCCGGAGAGGATCTCCAGGGCGGCCATGTCGTTGCGGACGGCGGCGAGCGAACGGGTCGGATTCAGCCGCTCCAGCAGCATCGACCCGGAGGCCGGATCGTGCTCCAGCAGCCGCACCGCGCCGTCGCCGCCCCAGGCGCGCAGCGCGGCGGGCTCGCCGCCGGTCTCCTCGTCGACGGGCTGGAGCTTCAGCGCCGCGCGGGTGCCGTCGGCGCGCAGCACCGGCAGGACGAGGGCCACGGCGCCGTGGACGGCCGGTCCGTCGGGGCGCAGCCCCCAGGCGGCGAGGCGCTCGGCGGCGAGGGCGGGCAGCGCGCCGAGCCAGGCGCGCCCGCCGTCCTCGGCCCACTCCGCGTGGGCCTCGGCCAGCGCGGCGGGTATGGCGATCGGTTCGACGCCCCCGGTGGGCTCCGGGGGCGTGCCGACGGATGCGTCGGAGGGGGAGCGGTCGAGTGTCGGGTATCCGTCCACGGCGCCACCCTCGCCGCCCGGGTCACCGCATGTCAAAGGGGTTTTCCGCGCGCGGCGCGGGCGGCCCGCGCAGCCTCTTCGCGCCGCGCGCCGCCCGTACCACCGGCCTTCGCCCCGCGCGCCGCGCCACCGGCCTTCCGCGCCGCGTGCGCGGCCCCCGCGACCCCGCCGGCCCGCGGCATGCTCACGCCTCCGCGCCCTCGGCGGAAGCCTCCTCCAAGGCGTCCTGCAAGGTCTCCTGCGACGCCTCCTGCCGGGGGGCCGGGAGCGGCCGGGCGGCGGCCGGCCCGAGCAGCTCGGACATCGTCCCGGCGGCGCTCACCGCCGCGTCCCCGCAGCAGTTGTTGAACAGCACGTGCACCGCGTCGGCGCGCTCGGCCAGCGAGCGCACCCGCGGCACCCAGGCCAGCAGCTCCTCCCGCCCGTAGCGGTGCCGGAAGCGGTCCTCCTTGCTGCCGTCCGCCCAGCGCGGGCTGCGCCCGTGGAACCGTACGACCGACCACGCGCGGCAGGTCGCCGCGGTGACCGGCGGCAGGGAGGCGGGGTGGCCCTGCACGGTGTCCACGGCCACGAACGCCATCTCCCGGCGCGCGAGGAACGCCAGCGCCCGGTCGAGCCGGGCGGGGTCGGCCCAGCCGGGGTGCCGGAACTCCACCGCGACCGGCAGCCCCGCCGTGCGCTCCCGGCACTCCTCCAGGTACTCCTCGGCGCGCCGGCCGGGCGCGAACCAGGGCGGGAACTGGAACAGCACCCCGCCCAGCCGCCCCGCGTCGCGCAGCGGAGCCAGGGCGTCGAGGAAGGCCGACCACACAGCGTCCACGACGTGCGCCGGCAGGTCCCCCGGCCGCAGCAGGCGCCGCTGGTCGACGGCCGGCCGCAGGTCCTTCGGCAGCGCCCCCACCCGCGTGGGGTGGCCGGTCAGCAGGGAGAACGCCTTGACGTCGAAGAGGAACCCGGCGGGGGTGCGCTCGGCCCACAGCCGGCTGTTGCGCACGCTCGGCAGCGCGTAGTACGTGGCGTCCACCTCGACGACCGGGAAGCGCGAGGCGTAGTGCCGTAACCGCCCCTCGGGGTCGCGCGCCCCCGTCGGGTACCAGCCGCTGGCGAGCAGCGCGGGGTCCGTCCACGAACAGGTCCCGACCAGAATGTCACCCATGCCGCTCGGCTACCCGCGCCGCCCGCCCCGAACAGGTGGAGCGCGTGGGCGACCAGACCGGCGGCCGGGTGGCG
>NZ_JBPQTV010000090.1:0-21727 GCF_051386515.1 Streptomyces sp. URMC 123
AGCGGGTCGGAGTTCTCATGGCGTACGCGTGCGAGCGGCAGCAGCACGGTGTCCGGGGCGGACGAGCCCCACGGCCGGGCGAGCGTGGCCACCAGGCGGCCGTTGCAGAGCAGTCGCGAGCTGCGGGAGCGCTCGCGCCGCAACTCCCAGCGGCGCTGGGCGGATTCGACGGCCACGTAGCAGTGCGCCTTCCGCCCCGACCGGTGGACGATGACATTGGCCGGAGCCCCGCCGATGGTCAGGGCCAGGCCGCGGCTCGGATCGCGCCGGTCCGCCGACAGGCCGAACGGCGCCCGCAGCCGCACCACCGGCGCGTGCGGGGCCCATACGTCCGCGCGCACCGAGCGCCTGTCCACCGCGACCGTGACCGGCCCACAAGGGCCCTCGGCGGACCGCCGGGCCATCCACAGCGGCACCCCCTCGGCGTGGGCGCGCGCCACCCACTCCGCCACCCGCTCCGGCCCGCCGCTGTGCCGTACGGCCATCTCGCCCAGCGCGTGGGCGAATTCGGCGGCGCGGTGGACCCGCACGGGGTGCGAGGACCCGGTGATCCGGGCGACCGGAACGATCCCGGGGCCGTCGGCCAGCGCCGCCAGCGGGCGCTCATGGCCTCCGCCGCCGAGCCAGCTGCCACGCAGATACGCGTCGGCCATGGCCGGCATGTTGAGCTCGGCGAGCGGAATCCGCCGTCGGCGAATCCGCAGCGCCTCCTCGGTCAACTCGACCGTCTTCGCCAGTGGATTGAGTGATGTCTCCGCGTAAACAGCCGCGAAACGCGCCATGACTTCCCCCGTCGGCCGTGCTGCCCCGTTGTCGTGCGAGCGACCCCGCCCGCGCAGGTCGCCGCCGTTATGCCAGGGTGGCACGGGCCACTGACAGCGGGGAGGCCGGGGGCGGGGCGCGTATCGACCGGCGCGCCGCGCGCTGGGGCGCGCCGGTCCCCGGCCGATGCGGCTCCGCGCGCCGGTACGGGGCGCGCGCCGCGGGCTCACATGTCTCACGGGCCAGGGGCACGGACCAGGATCACGGGCCTGGGTCACGGGCCTGGGTCACGGGCCAGGATTACGGATCGGTGGCCTCGGGCTCGTCGTACGGTTCCGCGAGGCGCTCGCCGATGTCCTGTTGCCAGGCGACTGCCCACGCCCGCAGCTCGGCGATCTCGTCCTCCGTCAGGCCGTACGCCAGGAACTCGCCGTCCCCGACCCACTCCAGGGCCTCCAGCCGGTCGTGCAGATCGCTCAGGTCGAAGTCCTCGTCGTGGCGGGCGCCGAGCAGCTCCAGCTCGGCCGGGGGCAGCGTCTGCCGGGCGGCGAACACATCGACGACATCGGCGGGGAGGCCGCGGTCCGCCAGCGCCCGTACCTTCGTCCCCATCAGATCCTCCAGCGCCAGGGCCGGGCCGAGCTCCGTGTGGACGGGCGGCCGCCACAGCACCTCCTTGTGGAGGGTGAGCCCGCAGGCGTCGCCGGTCATGCCGTCGGTCGCCGTCAGCCGGGCCACCAGCGGGCCCACGGCCTCCGTGGTGACGCGCCACCCCCGGGCCTCCAGGCCGGCCGAGAGATGCCCGGCGATCTCGCTCAGGGCGGCCGGGTCCTCCGTGGCCAGGTTCAGGTCCCGGCTCGGGCGCGCCAGGACGCCCAGGGCCCGTACGGCGTACCCACCGGTGAGGGCGAGGCCGTAGCGGTGCCCCAGGTCGATGGCGTCGGCGAGCAGCCGGCGATGAAGATCGGGCATCACAGCGCCAGTATCCAGCCCTGCCGGCGCCCCGCGGTGGTCGCGCCCGTACGGATGAACGGGGAAGTTTTTTCGCCGGACATGTCGAGAACGGTCCGCCCGTTCCGACGTCTCCTGTGAGAGGCGCCCGGCCCGGGCGCCCGGGATCGCCAGGGGTGACGACGATGAAGTACATGCTGCTGCTGTGGGGCAACCGGACGTCCTGGGACGCGCTCGGCGTCGGCGCGACGGACGGGCCCACCTGGCCGGAGAAGGACGCGCAGGCGGTGTTCGACTTCATGAACGGGATCAATCAGGAGCTCACCGACTCCGGGGAGCTGGTCGACGGGCAGGGGCTCGCCGACCCCACCCACACGAGGACCGTACGGGTGAAGGACGGCTCCGTCGTGGTCACGGACGGCCCCTTCTCGGAGGCCAAGGAGGTGCTGGCCGGCTACTACGTGGTCGAGTGCGAGAGCCTGGACCGCGCGACCGAGATCGCGGTACGCATTCAGCAGTGCCCGCTGCCCGAGGGCGTCGACGCCGACCCGGTGGAGGTGCGGCCGATCATGGAGGGCTGCTGAGGAGGTCGGGGTGGACCGCACGACCGAGGATCTGCTGCGCCGCCTCGCGCCGCAGGTCCTCGGCGCGCTCGTCCGCCGCTACGGGCACTTCGACACCGCCGAGGACGCCGTACAGGAGGCCCTGCTCGCCGCGTCCCTCCAGTGGCCGGAGAACGGCCTGCCCGACCACCCCCGCGGCTGGTTGATCACCGTGGCCGCCCGCCGGATGACCGATCTGCTCCGGGCCGAGCAGGCGCGCCGCCGGCGGGAGGAGGTGGCCGCCTCGCTCATCCCGCGCGACGAGCTGCTGGCGCCCTCCCCGGGCGAGCGGCCACGGTCCGCCGAGGACGACGACACGCTGACGCTGCTCTTCCTCTGCTGCCATCCGGCGTTGTCCCCGGCGTCCCAGACGGCGCTGACCCTGCGCGCCGTCGGCGGCCTGACCACCGCGGAGATCGCCCGCGCCTATCTGGTGCCCGAGGCGACCATGGCGCAGCGCATCAGCCGCGCCAAACAGCGGGTCAGGGCCTCCGGCGTTCCGTTCCGGCTGCCCCCGGAGCCCGAGCGGGCCGAGCGCCTCGCGACCGTACTGCGCGTGCTCTACCTGATATTCAACGAGGGCTACACCGCCACCTCCGGCACCAGCCTCGTCCGCGCGGACCTGGCGGGCGAGGCCATCCGGCTCACCCGTGCCGTCCACCGGCTGCTGCCCGACGACGGCGAGGTGGCAGGACTGCTCGCGCTCATGCTGCTCGACGACGCGCGGCGCGCGGCCCGGAGCCGCCCGGACGGCACCCTGGTCCCCCTCGCCGAGCAGGACCGCCGGCTCTGGGACCGGGCGGCCATCGCGGAGGGCACCGCGCTGATCACCGACGCGCTGGCCAGGACGCGCGTGGGCCCGTACCAGCTCCAGGCGGCCATCGCCGCCGTGCACGACGAGGCGGACCGCGCGGAGGACACCGACTGGCCGCAGATCCTCGCGCTGTACGAGCTGCTCGAACGCCTCGCGCCGGGGCCCGTGGTCACGCTCAACCGGGCGGTGGCGCTGGCCATGGTGGAGGGCCCCCGAGCCGGCCTGAAGCTGCTCGCCACCCTGGGCGACGACGACCGGCTGGCGGGCCACCACCGGCTGGAGGCGGTCCGTGCCCACCTCCTCGACATGGCCGGCGAGCGCGAAGCGGCCCGTGCGGCCTACCGGCTGGCCGCCAGCCGCACGCTGAGCGTTCCCGAGCGCCGCTACCTCAACGCCCGCGCGGCGCGGCTCTGACGCCCCTCGGAAAGGCCGCCGAAGGGCCCTCCAGCGCCGCCGGCGCCCCCGGCGGTCGCTCAGCGCCCCTCAGCGCCCCTCAGCGCCCCTCAGTGCCCCTCGACCTGTCACCGGGCCGTCGGACGGTCGTCCCGTCGGGCGGCCGTCCCGCCGGGGGCGGCCGGACCACCGGGCCGTCGGCTCGCCAAGCGGTCGGCCAGCCAGTCGGCGGTGTACGGCAGCCAGTCCGCGCGCGCGTTGCCGAGCAGATGGTCGCCGTGCGGAACGAGCAGATACTGGGCGTCGCGCGCCGCGCGGGCCAGCGGCTCGCCGGTGTGGACGCCCGGTGTGACGTCCTGTCCGCCGTCGACGACCAGCAGGGGGCAGGTGACGCGGTCGGCCACCGCGCGCAGATCGACCGCGTCGGCGAACGCGCGGGCGGCGGCAGTACTGTCGCTCCGCAGACCGAGGACGTCGGTGACGTACAGCGGCAGCTCGTCCCACTCCAGCCGATAGGGGCCGCTGATGACCGCGGCCGCCGTGACGCGCGGTTCGTGGGCCGCGGCCACGGTGGCGTAGAAGCCGCCCAGGCTGAGGCCGATCAGCGCCACGCTGGTGGCGTCGACGTCGGCGCGGGCCCCGAGCGCGTCGATCACCTCCGTGACGACCCGCTGGTAGTCCGCCCGGGGAGCGCTGCGGGGCGCGAGGACGCCCTGGCCGGGGCCGTCCATGGCGAACACCGCCACGCCCCGCCGCAGCAACGCCTCCGTGACGCCGTCGAATTCCTCCTTGCTCGAATTGAGCCCCGGCACCATGACGACCACGCCCGGCCGGCCCCCGACGGCCACATCCGGCCTGTCCTGGACGCGTGCGCCCCGCCGGTCCTCACCCCCGCCCTTCGGGTGGCGCAGCCAGCCGGCGAACAGGGCGCCCTCCAGCCGTACCGCGTGCGGGTCGAGGTGGGACAGGGCCCGCCGCATCGCGTCGTCGGCGTCGCCCGCGGCCCGCGCCAGGAGCGCGCGGTCGGGGTGCGGTACGAGCGTCGCGCAGTGGAACCAGCGGGCGGCGCGGCGGTACGCGTCCCCCGCGGAGAGACCGTGCCCACGCGCTTCGTGCTCCTCGGCGGCGGCGAGATGCGCCCGGCCGGCCGCGAGGAGCGCCTCGGGCCAGTCGTACAGCGAGTCCAGCCGCGCCGTGACGCGGTCGTACTCGAACAGGTCGAGCCCGGCGCCACTGACGCGCGACCGGTTGAGCGTCACGAACTCGTCGAGCACACCGGGGAGATCGAGGAAGGATGCCATGGGGTTTCGCTTTCGGGTGGGCGGAGGCTCCCAGCAGACCCCGGCCGGCCTCGGGCGGTCCAACAACCACCTCTCGCAGGGCGACAACCGGTGGTTGTCGCCCCAGGTCAGGGCCGCCGGGCGAGGCGCTCGGCGCATAGGATGAGGCACATGGACCTCGACCTCGCGCAGGTTCGCGCGTTCACCGCGGTGGCCGGGGCGCTGCACTTCGGCGCGGCGTCCGAGGAACTCGCGATCAGCCAGCAGGCACTGTCGAAGCGCATCGCCCGGCTGGAGGAGCGGCTCGGGGCGCGCCTGTTCGACCGCGGTGGCGGCCAGGGCGTGCGGCTCACCGCGGCCGGTGCGCGGTTCCTGGGCCCGGCCCGCCGGGCGCTGGCGGCCGGCGACGCCGCCGTGGCAGCGGTGCTCGGCGACCGGCAGCGCCTGCGGATGGACGTCTGGGGCCATCTGTACGCGCCGTTGCGCACCCTCGCGCGGGTTCTGGCGGAGGCCCCGCACCTCGACGTCGAGCCGGGCACCGGGCGCGACTTCCCCTCGGTGGCCGAGGCGCTGCGGCGCGGAGAGGTGAGCGCCGGGCTCGGCCGCGTGCCCACGGCTCATCGGCCGGGGGCCCCGTACGAGCCGCGCGATCGCGCAGCCACCGCGCCGGCCGCGGCGGGTCCGGCGGCTCCGGCGACCCCGGCTCCCGCGCTCGCGGAGCCCGCTCACCGTGTGGTCCGGCTCGAACCCGTCGACGCCGTCCTCAGCGCCGACCATCCCCTCGCCGACGCGCCGCACCTGCGCCCCGCCGATCTGCGGGGCAGTGTGCTGCGCTACCCGGCCGACGCGGGCCGTCTCGACTTCCTCACCCGCTTCGCCGACCATTTCGGCGTCGAACGCCATACAGCCGGCCCCAACCTCGGCCTGCTGCCCTTTCTGTCCGGTATCCGGGCCGACCCGACCGCCTTCTCCCTGTTCCCCGCGGACGCGGTGGCCGCGGGCCACCCGGGCGTGCGGTTCGTCCCCCTGGTCGCCCCCACGCCGCTGTACGCGTGGTCGCTGGTCTGGCCGGGCCCGCGCGCCCTCGCCCCGTACGGGCCCGGGCGCGGGCCCGAGACCGCTCCCGAGCCGGCCCCGCTGCGCGAGCTGTTGGACGCCTTCGCCCGTACTGCTCGCCGCAACCGCTGGCTGGAGTTCGACCCCACGCGCGACTGGCTGCCCGATCCGGGCGAGGCCGCTTCGACGCAGTTCTGAGCGAGGCGGCGCGCAGGGGCGCCCAGAGCCGCTCGGGGCCGTACGGAACCGTACCGGGCCGAACAACGGCCGGACACGGCCGCACCCGGCCACCGGGGGCGCCGGGTGGCGCCCCGGCGGGCCGGGTGCGGACGGGTTGGGCGTCGCGCCCCGCGCCGTTCGTGGCACAGGTGCCGCTTGTGGAGCTTGTGGCGCGGGGCGGGGCCGGACCGGGTCAGGCCCGGGTCAGGCCTTCTTCGTCTCCCAGAAGATCTTGTCGATCTCGGCGATGTGGTCCAGAAGCTTCTGGCCCGTCTGGGGGTCGTTGGACGCCTTGGCGGCGCTGGCGGCCTTCAGGGCGTCGTTGACCAGCTGGTGGAGCTGCGGGTACTTCTCGAAGTGCGGCGGCTTGAAGTAGTCGCTCCACAGCACGGAGATGTGGTGCTTGGCCAGCTCCGCGCGCTGCTCCTTGATGACGAGCGCCCGGGCGCGGAAGTCCGCGTCCTGGTTGGCCTGGTACTTCTCCTGGATCGCCTTGACCGACTCGGCCTCGATGCGGGCCTGGGCCGGGTCGTAGACACCGCACGGCAGGTCGCAGTGGGCGCTGACCGTCACCCTGGGGGCGAACAGGCGGGAAAGCATAGAGCTGTCCTTCCTCGTGATCGTCGCGTGATCGTCTTCTCAGGGGGGACATTACTCCGTGGGGGAGCGCTTTTCGCGAGTGCCCCGGGGGGCTTAGGACAAAAGTCCGGTGTCAGGCTGGGACTGGTGGTGGAATGGACCGGGAGGTGCCGCATGCCGCAGGGCGACCGGTGGCAGGGGTACGAGTACAGGTACGAGCACGGGCAGGGGCACGAGTACGAGCGGGAGTTCGGGCGCCGGCGCGTACACGCGAACGGGTGGGCGCCCGGGCGGGAGTTCGGGCAGGAACACGGGCAGGAATGCGAGCAGGGGTTCGGGCAGGTCTACGACCAGAGGACACAGGGGTACGACCAGGTGTACGAGCGCGCTCTGGAACGTGAGGCGGAGCGGGGCCAGGGGCGCCGCGCGGCGCTGCCCTTCGGGCTCGCCGAGGTCGTCGGGCCGTCGATGGTGCCGACACTGCTGCCGGGGGACCGGCTGGTCGTGCGGTACGGCGCCGTCGTGCGCCCCGGCGACGTCGTCGTGCTGCGCCATCCGATGCAGCAGGATCTGCTCATCGTCAAGCGCGCGGTGGAGCGGCGCGAGGGCGGCTGGTGGGTGCTGGGGGACAACCCCTTCGCCGAGAGCGACAGCCGCGAGTTCGGCACGGTCCCGGAGGAGCTGGTGCTGGCCCGCGCCTGGGCGCGGCTGCGCCCGCCGCCGGGCGCCGGGGCTCAGCGCTCGGTCTCGGCCGCGCTCTCCTGGGCGGTGTCGGCCGTCCGGCCGATCCGCCCGGCCCCCGCCGCCGCGGATGCCGCCGCCTCGGCCTCGGAGGCCGCCGCGGCCGCCGAGCGGTCGGTCTCCAGGCGCTTGCGGGCGCGGTAGGCGGCCACATTGGCGCGGGTGGCGCAGCGGTCGGAGCAGTAGCGCCGGGAGCGGTTCGTCGAGGTGTCGAGATAGGCGTTGCGGCACGGCGCCGCCTGGCACAGCCCCAGCCGGTCGACCCCGAGCTCGGTGAGGTGGAAGGCGAGGCCCATGGACGCGGTCGCCGCGTAGCCGGCGGTCGCGCTCGCCGCGTGGTCGGCGATGTGCATGTGCCACTTGGGGCGGCCGTCCGCGTCCCGGAACTCGTGCCCGGAGATCTGCGGGCTCACCGGGAACTCCATCATCAGCGCGTTCAGCAGGTCCACCGCCCGCACCTCGTCGCCCTCGTCCGCCGCCTCGAAGACCGCCCGCAGCCGGGCGCGCACCGAGCGCAGCCGGGTCACATCGGCGTCGGTGGCCCGCCGGGCCGACTGCACGGCCGGCCCGAAGAGCTCCCGTACCGCCTCCACCGAGGTCAGCGAGTCCTTGCCACGGGTGGGTTCCTCGCTGTTGACCAGACGGACGGCATAGTCCGAGTAGTAGGCCAGTTCCACTTGTAGTCCTTACGGGCGGAGTCGGGGGCGGGTGGCGTTCGGCGTAACGGTCGGTTCTCGTTCGAGAGTATTACGTTGCGCGACGGATCGGGACGGTGCCGACGGTGGCGCGGTGACCGGCAGTATCGCCGACCGGCTTCCGCGGCCGTCCCCCGGGCCCGCCGTAACCGGCCACCCGGCCGGTTTCACCGGCAGCCGCCCCCGCCGCCCGGCCCCCGGCGCCCACCGCGCCGCCGTCCACCGCGCCCGAGCGCGACACGGCGCCCGGCGGCGCGCACGACGAGCGGGCGAACGGTTCGTACGGCGACTCCGGTGCCGAGGGCGGCGAACCCGGCGGCTCGGACACGGCGCCCGGTGCGCCCGGCGGCTCGGGCGCGGCCCCCGCGCACTACGGCCGCCCCGAGCTGCCCACCGCCTACACCGCGCCCCGCACCCCCCTGGAGGAGGCGCTGGCCGGCGTGTGGCAGGACGTGATGGGGGTCTCCCCGGTGGGCGCCCACGACAACTTCTTCGACCTGGGCGGGCACTCGCTGCTCGCCGCGCAGGTGGTCACCCGGCTCCAGGCCATGCTGCCCGTCACCCTGACGGTCACCGATCTGCTCTCCGAGGCCCAGACCGTGGCCGGGATGGCCGCGGCGGTCGAGCGGCGGCTGCACGAGAAGCTCGCCGGCATGTCGGACGACGCGGCTGCCCGGCTCCTTTCGGAATAGCGGAGGTTCCAGCTCAGATGGTCTCATCCGGCCCCCTCGCCGACGGCGCACCGGACCTGTCCGCGAGCCCGCTGTCCGCGACCAAGCGACAGCTCCTGGAGAAATGGCTGTCCGGCACGGCGGCCGGTACGGGGGCGGCCCCGGCCGGCATCCCGCGCCGGGCCGCCGCCGACGGCTCGGCCGAGCTCTCCTTCGCCCAGGAGCGGCTGTGGTTCCTCGACCGGCTCGACCCGGACAGCTCCCATCTGCACATGGTGGAGGCGATCCGGCTCGGCGGCCCCCTCGACCGGGACGCGCTCCGCCGCGCCCTGGCGGAGGTGCTGCGCCGCCACGAGGCGCTGCGCACGGTCTTCCGGGTGCACGGCGGCGAGCCCCGGCAGTACGTGCTCGACGAGTTGCCGCTGCCCCTGACCGTGGACGAGGGCCCGGCGGCGGGCGCCGGGGGCGAGGACGAGAAGGACGGGGACAGCGAGCTGGTGGCGCGGCTGCGGGCCGAGTCCCAGCGGCCGTTCGACCTCGCCCGGGGGCCGCTGGTGCGGTTCCTGCTGCGCCCGCTGGGCCCCGACGACCACGTCCTGATGGTGACGATGCATCACATCGTCGGCGACGGCATCTCCGTGGGCATCCTGTTCCGCGAGCTGTTCGCGCTGTACGAGGCGTACGCCGCCGGCCGCCCGACCGCGGTGGGCCTCGCGGACCTCCCCGTCCAGTACGCGGACTTCGCCGAGTGGCAGCGCGGGCTGCTGCGCGGCGAGGAGCTGCGCACCCGGCTCGACTACTGGCGCGAGGCGCTGCGCGAGCCGCTGCCCGGCATGGCGGGGCTGGTGGACCGGCAGCGGCAGGGCCCGCCGAGCCTGCGCGCGATCAGCCACTCCTTCGCCCTCTCCGCCGAGGTGTCGGCCGGGCTGCGGGCGCTCGCCCGCCGGCACGAGGCCACCCTCTTCATGGCCCTGCTGGCCGGCTTCCAGACGCTCGTCCTCCGGCGCACCGGGCACCCCGACGTGGTGACGGGCTCGGTGGTGCACGGCCGGGACCGGCCCGAGACCGAGCACCTCATCGGCTTCTTCGCCAACACGCTGGCGCTGCGCACCGATCTGTCCGGCGAGCCCTCCTTCGCCGAGGTGCTGCGGCGGGTGCGGCGGACCTGTCTCGGCGCCTACGCGCACCGGGACACGCCCATCGAGATCCTCGCCGCCGAGCTGCGGCCGGGGCGCAACAGCGGCCACAACCCGCTGTTCCAGGCCGCGGTGGTGGGCGAGAGCCCGGCCGGGGCCGCCCGCACGGCCGGGCTGGAGGTGCGCCCCTTCGACTTCGGCCTGGACACCTCCGAGTTCGACCTCGTCCTGCACTACTGGGAGACGGACGGCCGCGTCGAGGGCGGCCTGCGCGGCAGCGCGGACCTCTTCCGGCCGGAGACGGTCGCCGGCCTCGCCCAGGACCTGGCGGACCTGTTCGCCGCGGTGATCGACGATCCCCTCGGCCCGGTGACGGCGCTGTGCCCCGCGAAGCGACGCGAGGGCCGCGAGCCCGGCGCGGGCGCGGGCGGTACGGGGTCGGACGCTGACGGTACGGGTCCGGGCGCGGGCGGTGCGCGGGATTCCGGCGCGGAGGCGGCTGGCCCGGGCGGCGCCCCCGCGCAGGGCGCGGGCAGTGAGGACGCGCCCGGCCCGGGCGGCGGGCCCGCGACCGCCCTCCCCACCGCCGAAGCCCCCGACGCGGGCGGGTCCGACACGGGCGGGTCCCGCGCGCTCACCCCCACCGAGCAGCACGTGGCCGACGTCTGGCGCGAGGTGCTCGGGCTGCGCGAGGTCGATGTCGACGAGGACTTCTTCGAGGTGGGCGGCCACTCGCTGCGCGCCGTGCGCGTCCTGCTGCGGCTGCGCGAGCGCCTCGGCGTGGACCTGCCGGTGCAGGCCTTCTTCGAGGCGCCCACCGTGAGCGCCCTTGCCGAGCTGTTCGACCGTGCCCGGGGCGGCTGGCCGGAGGGCACCGACGCCGACGGCGCCCACCCCGGCGCCCCCGAGGGCGCCCGTACCGGCGGGGCGTCGGACCGCACCACGGCCACCCCAGCCGCCCCAGCCGCCCCGGACGGCGACCCGCGGGAGGCCGACCGGCTGCGCGCCGACGCCGTACTCGACCCGGAGATCTCCGGCCGGGACAGCGCGCCCCTGGACCTCGCGCGCGTCACCTCCCCCCGGCACGTCCTGCTCACCGGCGCCACCGGCCTGCTCGGCGCCCATGTGCTCGCCCAGCTCCTCGCCCGGACCAAGGCACGGGTGCACTGCCTGGTGGAGGCCGCCGATCCCGCCGAGGCCGACCGGGCGCTCGCGGACGCGCTGAGCCGCTACCGGCTCCGGGCGGACGTGCCGATGGACCGGGTCACCGTCCTCCCCGGCAGCCTGCGCGAGCCGCTGCTCGGCCTCGGCCCGATCGCCTTCGCCCGGCTCGCCGGCACCCTGGACGCGATCCACCACACCGGGTGCGAGGCCCATCTCGCCCTGCCCTACGAGCGGTTGCGGGCGCCCAACGTGGGTGGCACCACCGAGGTGCTGCGGCTCGCGGCCCGCCAGCGGCTCACGCCCGTGCACTACGTCTCCTCGCCCGGTGTCCTCTTCCACCGCGACGCCGAGCCCGGCACGCTCCGGGAGAACGGGCGGGTGCCGGCGGACGCCGTGCTGCCGTCCGGCTATGTGCGCAGCCGCTGGGTGGCCGAGGAGCTGGTCAGGGCCGCCCGGGAGGCCGGCGTCCCGGTCACCGTGCACCGGCCGGGGCGGCTCGCGGGCAGCTCCGCGACCGGCGTCGGCGACCCCGACTCCGCCTTCTGGCGGTTCCTCGCGGCCTGTGTCGACCTGGGCGCGGTGCCCGACTTCGGCCCGGAGGCCGACTTCGACCTGGTGCCGGTCGACTACGTGGCGAGCGCCGTGGTCGATCTGTCGCTCCGCCCGCAGGCGCTGGACGGCACCTTCCACCTGGCGCACCCGACGCGCACCCGTTTCGGCGCGGTCGTCGACCACCTGCGGGCCCTGGGGTACGACCTGGCCGTGGTCGACCGGGAGGAGTGGGCGCGGCGGGTGACCGCCGATGTGCTGAGCGCCGACGCCGACACCGACGCGTACCCGGGCGCCGGCCCGAGCCCGACCGCGTACCCCAGCTCCGGCAACGGCGCCAACTCCGGCGCCGGCTCCGGCGGAAACACCGCCTCCGTGGCCGCGCTGGCCGGCGCCTCCCACGGCATGCCCGGCTTCGGCAGCCTGCGGATGGACGTCTCCGGCGCCCTCGCCGCGCTCGCCGGCTCGTCCGTCGTCTGCCCGCCGGTCGACGGGCCGCTGCTCGACCGCTATCTGGGCCACCTCATCGGCTCCGGGCTCCTCGCACCGCCGCCCGGCCACCGCCACCCCCGATCGGAGAACCGCCCATGAGCGCCGCCGACACCCTGCCCCCGGGCCCGAGCCTGCCGTTGATGCCGCTCGCCGCGTCGAGCGGCCCGCCGCTGCGCCACCGGGTGGCCCTGGACGCCGCCCGCTGGCGCCGGGTCGTCGACCGCGCGGCCGCCTCCGGCGTCGACCCGGCGGCGGTGCTCCGCACCGCCTTCACCGAGGTGCTCGGGCTGTGGTCCCGCCACCCGCGGTTCACCATCCGGCTCCGCTCCGCCGGGTCGCCGGACGCGCCCCGGGAGCTGGCCGTGGACACCACCCCGGACGGCTCCTTCCTGGAGCGGGCCCTGCGCGACGCGGCGCGCCCGGGCGCGGGCGCGGGCGACGCGCAGCACGGCGGACCGGACGGCGGGCGGACCGACGGCGCGCCCGCCTGCGAGGTGGAGTTCGTCGACGCCCTCGCCGAGCGACCCGCCGGCCCCGACGCCGCCACCTCCCCGGCGGACGTCGGCGGCGAGCCGGCCGTGCTGTCCCTGCGCGTCCACCCGGAGGGCCCCGACGGCCCGGACGGCTCCGACGCCCCCGGCCTCGCCGCCCGCTGGGACGCCCGGCCCGCGGCGTTCCCCGAGGGCCTGCTGGCCGACATGGCCGCGGCCTGGCTCGATCTGCTCGTCGCCCTGGCCGAGAACCCGGCGGCCTGGACGGCGCCCGGCTCCCCCGTGCGGCTGCCCCTCGAACAGGCCCGGGTGCGGGCCGCGGTCAACGACACCGCCGCGCCGGAGCCCGAGGGGCTGCTGCAGGAGGCGGTGGCGCGGGCCGCCGAGCGCCACCCCGACCGGGCCGCGGTCGTCGCCGGCGGCCGCCGGCTGACCTACCGCGAGCTGATGAGCCGCGCCCGGCGGATCGGGCGGCGGCTGCGCGAGCTGGGCGCGCTGCCCGACACCCTCGTGGCGGTCTGCATGGAGAAGGGCTGGGAGCAGCCGGTCGGCGTGCTCGGCGTCCTGGAGTCGGGCGCGGCCTGGGTCCCGCTGGACCCGGCGCTGCCGGCCGAGCGCCGCGCGTACGTGCTGCGGACGGCCGGCGCCCGGGTGGTGCTGACCCAGCGCTCGGTGGCCGGGCGCTGGGAGTGGCCGGCCGATGTGACCGTGCTGGCCGTGGACGACGACGCCGCCTGGAGCGGGGTCGACGACGCCCCGCTGGCCCCGGCGCAGGGCCCGGACGACCTGGCGTACGTCATGTTCACCTCCGGCTCCACGGGTGTGCCCAAGGGGGCGATGAACCACCACCGGGGCGTGCTCAACTCCGTGGTGGACGTCGACCGGCGCTACGGGGTGTCCTTCGAGGACCGCTTCTTCGGTGTGTCCGCGATGAGCTTCGACCTGTCGGTGCTGGACCTGTTCGGCGCCCTGTGCGCGGGGGCGGCGCTGGTGCTGCCGGACCCGGGCACCGAGCGCGACCCCGGCCACTGGCTGGAGCTGGTGCGCCGCGAGGGCGTGACCGTCTGGGTGGGCGCGCCGGCCGTGTTCGAGCTGTTCTGCGAGCAGGTGGAGCAGGACGACGAGCCGTGGGCCGGGTCGCTGCGGCTGCTGATCCTGGGGGGCGACTGGGTGCCGCTCTCGCTCCCCGGGCGGGCCGCGGACATCTCGCCGGGGGTGCGGTTCGTCGCGCTCGGCGGCAACACCGAGGCCGCGATCCTCAGCGGGGTGCACGAGGTGGACCGCGTCGAGCCGGGCTGGACGAGCGTCCCGTACGGCAAGCCGCTCGCCAACCAGACCCTGCACGTGCTGGACGCCTCGCTGCGCGCCCGCCCGGTGTGGGTGCCCGGTGACCTGTACATCGGCGGTACGGGGGTCGGCCGCGGCTACTGGCGCGATCCGGAGCGCACGGCGGCGGCCTTCCTGCCGCACCCGGAGACCGGGGAGCCGCTGTACCGCACCGGGGACCGCGCCCGCTGTCTGCCGGACGGGAGCATCGAGTTCCTGGGCCGGGAGGACCACCAGGTCAAGGTGGGCGGCCACCGCATCGAGCTGGGCGAGATCGAGACGGCGCTGCGCTCCCACCCGGCCGTGGACACGGCGGTGGCGGTGGCGCTGCCGCGCCAGGACGGGGAGCCCGGCAACCAGGCGCTGGCCGGCTATGTGAGCCCGGTCGTCGGCACCTGGCCCACCGACGAGGAGCTCCGGGCCCATCTGGCGGACCGGCTGCCCTCGTACATGGTGCCGGCGCACCTGGTCACGCTGGAGTCGCTGCCGCTGACGGCCAACGGCAAGGTGGACCGGCGGGCGCTGCCCCGGCCCGGCGGGCAGACGGCGGCCGGGGACGGCCACACCCCGCCGCGCACCGCCCTGGAGCGGCGGATCGCCGATCTGTGGGCGGAGGTGCTGGGCGCCGAGCGGGTGGGCGTGCACGACAGCTTCTTCGAGCTGGGCGGGAACTCGCTGCTGGGCATCCGGGTGATGAACCGGCTGCGCGACCAGCTGCGGCTGGAGCTGGATCTGCACGGCATCTTCGCGGCGAGGACGGTGGCCGAGCTGGCGCTGGCGATCGACCGGCAGCGCGCCGAGGGCGGCGGCGCCGACGCGGCGTTCAGCTCGCTGCCGGCCGTGGCGGCCGACCCGGGGCGGGCGCACGAGCCGTTCCCGCTGACCGAGCAGCAGCAGGCATACGTCATGGGCCGCACCGGGTCGTTCTCCTCCGGCAACGTCTCGGCCCATCTGTATCTGGAGTACGAGGGCGAGGGGCTGGACGTCGAGCGGTTCCGGCGGGCGTGGCAGCGCGTGGTGGACCGCCACCCCATGCTGCGCGCCGTGGTGCTGCCCGGGACGATGGAGCAGCGGGTGCTGCCGGACGCGCCGCCGTACGCGATGGAGGTCGTCGATCTGCGCGGGGCCTCCGAGGAGGCGGTGCGGGCCGGGCTGGACGCGATCCGCGACCGCCACTCGCACGAGGTCCGGCCGGTGGACTCGTGGCCGCTGTGGGCTGTCGTGGTGGCGGTGCTGGACGGCTCCCGGGCCCGGGTGTGCTTCAGCGTGGACGCGCTCTGCGCCGACCTCGCCAGCCTGCGGGTGATGTTCGCGGATCTCTCCCGCGCCTACGCCGACCCGGACGCGGAGCTCGCGCCGCCGGCCATGACGTACCGGGACTACGTGCTGACCACGCGGGACCTGAGCGACACCGAGCAGTACCGGCGCTCGGTGGCGTACTGGGAGCGGCGGCTGCCGGGCCTGCCGCCGGCGCCGCGGCTGCCGATGGCGCGCAATCCGGAGTCGGTGACCGAGCCGCGGTTCGTCCGCCGCTCGCTGCGGATGGACGCCGAGCGGTGGCGGCGGCTGTCCGCGCTCGCCGGCGCCCACGGGCTGACCCCCGCGGGGCTGCTGCTCGCGGCCTACGCCGAGGCGCTGACACCGTGGAGCCAGAGCCCGCACTTCACCCTCAACGTCACCAATCTCAACCGGCTCCCGGTGCACCCGGAGGCGGCCGGCACGGTCGGGGAGTTCGCCTCCTTCTCCCTGGTGGAGGTGGACGGCGGCCGGGCCGACAGCTTCGCGGTGCGGGCCCGCGGCATCCAGGAGCAGCTGTGGAACGACCTCAGCCATTCCTATGTGAGCGGGGTCCATCTGCTGCGGGAGCTGATGCGGCTGCGCGGCGGGTTCGACGGCGCGCTGATGCCGGTCGTCTTCACCAGCGCCGTGCCCGTGGCGGGCGGCACGAGCACCCTGCTCGACGGGCTGCTGCGGCACAGCTACGGCATCACCCAGACGCCCCAGGTGTGGATGGACCTGCTCAGCGAGGAGCAGGACGGCGATCTGGTGGTCAACTGGGACGTGGCCGAGGCCCTGTTCGCCCCCGAGCTGGTGGACGACGTGTTCGCCGGTCTGCGGACGCTGCTGACGCGGCTGGCGGACGAGGAGGGCGCCTGGGAGCTGGCGGAGCCGCTGCCGCCGGCGGCCCGGCCGGCCGGGGACGGCGCGGACGTCGGCGACGGTGGCCGGCGCCCGATACCGGAGCGGTCGGCGCAGGACTTCTTCCTGGAGCGGGTCGCCGAGGACCCCGGCCGGACCGCGGTGATCACCACCGGGCGTACGCTCACCTACGGCGAGTTGCACGAGGAGGCCCGTGCGGTGGCGCGCTGGCTGCGCGCCGGCGGCGCCCGGCCGGACCGGCCGGTCGCCATCGTGATGGAGAAGGGCTGGGAACAGGTCGTCGCCGCCCACGGCGTGCTGCTGTCGGGGGCGCCCTATCTGCCGCTCGACCCCGAGCTGCCGGTGGAGCGGATCGTACGGCTGCTGCGGCGGTGCGAGGTCGAGCTGCTGCTCGGCCAGCGGCGCGTGCTGGACCGGCTGGGCGAGGTGCCGGGGGTGCGGGCGCTGGCGCTGGACGAGGGGCCGGTCCCCGGCGCGGGCGCCCCGCTGCCCGGCTCCGGCGGGAGTGCCGCCGTGCCGGCCGAGCCGATCGAGCCCGTGGCCGGGCCGTCCGACCTGGCCTACGTCCTGTTCACCTCCGGCTCCTCCGGGGAGCCCAAGGGCGTGATGATCGAGCACCGCTCGCTCGTCAACTGCCTGCGGGAGACGATCGAGACCTTCGGCATCGGCCCCGGGGACCGCGCCCTGGCCCTGACCGCGCTCCACCACGACATGTCCGTGTTCGACCTGTTCGGTGTGCTGGGCGCCGGCGGCACGCTCGTCGTGCCGGACGCCGCCGGCCGGCGGGAGGCCGCCCACTGGGCCCGTCTGATGGCGGACCACGGGGTGAGCGTCTGGAACTCCGTGCCGGCGATGATGGAGATGCTGCTCGAACACCTCGGCGAGGACAACGGCCCGCTGTCCTCGCTGCGCACCGCCTTCCTCGGCGGCGACTGGCTGCCGCTGCCGGCCGTCCGCCGGCTGACCGAGGACGCCGGCGTGGAGGTGGTCAGTGTCGGCGGCCCCACCGAGACCACGCTGTGGAACATCTGGCACCGCGTCGGGGCGGTCGACCCGGCGTGGCGCAGCGTCCCGTACGGCAGGCCGATCGCCAACACCCGCTACCACATCCTCGACGAGCGGCTGCGGGACCGCCCCACCTGGGCGACCGGGGAGATGTACGTCTCCGGCGCCGGCCTGGCCCGCGGCTACTGGGGGGACCCGGAGCGCACGGCCGCGGCGTTCATCACCCACCCCCGTACCGGGGAGCGGATCTATCGCACCGGGGACCTCGGCCGGTTCCTGCCCGACGGCACCATCGAGTTCGTGGGCCGTGCGGACTTCCAGCTGAAGGTGCACGGGCAGCGCATCGAACCGGGCGAGGTGGAGGCGGCGCTCGTCGCCCACCCGGCGGTGGCGTCCGCCGTGGTGACCGGGCAGCGGCGGGCCGGGCGCGCCGGTCTGCGCGGGCTGGTCGGTCATGTCGTGCCGACCGCCGAGGGCCTGTCGGTGCCGGCCGGGGAGCTGCGCGGCCGGCTGCGGGAGCATCTGCGCGGGCTGCTGCCGGAGCACATGGTGCCGGGCTCGTTCGTCGTCCTGGACGCCCTGCCGCTGAACGCCAACGGCAAGGTCGACCGGCTGGCGCTGCCGGCGCCGCGCGCCGAGTCCGGTGACGGGGCCGGCGCGGGGGCGGGCGGGCCGGCCGCGCCGCGCTCCGCGGTGGAGGAGGTCTGCGCCGAGGTCTGGGCGGAGGTCCTGGACGTGCCCGGGGTGGGGGCGCACGACAACTTCTTCGACCTCGGGGGCGATTCGGTGCTGGCCACGCGCATCGTCACCCGGCTGCGCGAGATCTTCGAGTCCGAGAGGATCACCCTGCGGACGATGTTCCTGTCGCCGACGGTCGCGGAGCTGGCCGAGGCGATGGTGGCGGCGGAGCCCGCCCCGGGCCGTACGGAGGCGGTGGCCGGCATCCATCTGCGGATCTCCCGGATGTCGCCGGAGGAGGTCGAGCGGGAGCTCTCGGCCCGCCGGGCGGTCGCGAACGGGGCGGTCGCGAACGGGGGTGCGGGGGCGTGAGCGCGCCGGTGGACGCGACGGTGGCCGGGACGGTGGCCGGGGCGGCGCTCGGAGCGGCGGCCGGGTCGCCGGGCGCCGCGGACGTCGTGGTGCCGATCCACGAGCGGGTCGCGCGCCAGGCCGCCCTGACCCCCGACGCCGAGGCGGTGATCAGGGGCCGGGAGCGGCTCGGTTATCGCGAACTGGACGAGGCGGCGGAGGAGTTGGCGGGCCATCTGCGCCGCCTCGGGGCCGCGCCGGAGACGCTGGTCGGCATCTGTCTGGGCCGCTCGCCCTGGATGGTGGTGGCGATGCTCGCGGTGCTCAAGGCGGGGGCCGCGTACGTGCCGCTGGACCCCGCGTTCCCGGCGGAGCGCATGGAGTTCATGCTGCGCGACTCCGGTGCGGCGCTGATCGTCACCGAGGAGGCGTGGCGCGGGAAGTTCGAGCACGGCTCGGCGAGGGTGGTGTCGCTGGACCGGGACTGGGCGGAGATCGCCGGGGCGGGTCCGGGGCCCGGGGCGGAGACCGGAGCGGGGTCCGCGACCGAGCCCGGGGCGGAAGCCGGGTCCGGGACCGGGGCGGAACCCGGCACCGTCCCCGGGGCGCGGCTCGCCTATGTGCTCTACACCTCCGGCTCCACCGGCCGCCCCAAGGGCGTGGCCGTGGAGCACCGCAGCGCCGCGGCGTTCCTCGACTGGGCGCTCACCCGGTTCACCCCCCGGGAGCTGCGCCACACCCTCTGCTCGACGTCGATCTGCTTCGACCTCTCGGTCTTCGAGCTGTTCGCGCCACTGAGCCGCGGTGGCACGGTGGTGCTGGTGGACACGGTCCTCCATCTGCCCACCGTGGCCGGGCGCGTCCCGGTCACCCTGGTCAACACGGTGCCGAGCCTGCTGCTGGAGCTCCTGGCCGACGAGCCGCTGCCGGCCTCCGTGATCACGGTCAATCTGGCCGGCGAGGCGCTGCCGGCGGCCCTCGGGCAGGCGCTGTACGCGACGGGGACGGTGGAGCGGGTCCACAACCTCTACGGCCCCTCGGAGGACACCACCTACTCCACCTGGAGCCTGCTCGGCCGGGACGGCGCCAAGCCGCTCATCGGACGGCCCGTCACCGGCACCCGGGCCCATGTGCTCGACGCGGCCGGCCGCCCGGTGCCGGACGGCGACCCCGGGGAGCTGTACCTGGGCGGTACGGGGCTGGCGCGCGGCTATCTCCACCGGCCGGCGCTGACGGCGGAGCGGTTCGTGCCGGACCCGTTCTCCGGTGAGCCGGGGGCCCGGCTCTACCGCACGGGCGATCTGGTGCGGCGGCTGCCCGGGGGCGAACTCGACTTCCTCGGGCGGGCCGATCAGCAGGTGAAGGTGCGGGGGCTGCGGATCGAGCCGGGCGAGATCGAGCAGGCGCTGCTGGAGCGGCCGGGGGTGCGGCGGGCGGCGGTGACCGCCCGCGGCGGCTCGGCCGACTCCGCCGGGCTGGTCGCCTATGTGGTCGGCGAGGGGCCGCTCGACCCGGCGGACCTGCGCCGCGGGCTGCGCGACCGCCTCCCGGAATACATGATTCCGAAGACCTTTGTGCAGCTGGAGTCCCTGCCGCTGACCGTCACCGGGAAAATCGATTTCAACGCCCTGCCCGCGCCGCCCGCATAAAAGCCGCCATGGTCTTTCACGAAAACGCCCCCAATGCCACGGAAAACCGTCGTACCGACCCGCCGTACGGCCAAAAGTTGCGTGCTACACTCACGCCACCATGCCCGGTAAGGCAACCCTTACTCGACAATGGCGACTCTCCATCCGGAATTAGTTCGGAAATGATTTTCACTGCACCGGGCATGGGGCTGGGCGAGGTCGCCGCGTCACCACCGGAGAGACATTCGTGAGCGCCACGGATACCACGGATACCCCGCCGAGCCGCCAGGCCCGCATCGTTCTGATAATCACGGTCGTCGCCTCGGCGCTGTTGGTTATCGATATCACTATCGTTTCCGTCGCGTTACCCTCGATCCAGGCGGATCTCGGCGGTTCGCTGGCCGCACTGCAATGGATCATCATCGGCTACACCGTCACCTTCGGCGCCTTCCAGCAGGCGGCCGGGTCGCTGTCGGACCGGCTGGGCCGGCGCAGCATGTTCATGAGCGGCATCGCGCTGTTCACCCTGTCCTCGCTGGCCTGCGGCATGGCCGGGGACGCCCTCACCCTCGACATCGCCCGATGCGTCCAGGGCCTCGGCGCGGCGCTCGTCCTCGCCAACGCGATGCCCATGATCGCCCAGGTCTACGAGGGCCAGCAGCGCAACATGGCGATCGCCGTCTGGGGCACGACGCTGGGCGCCTGCGGCGCCGTCGCGCCGGTCATCGGCGGTCTGCTGGTCGACCTCGCGGAGTGGCGCTACCTCTTCCTGATCAATGTGCCCATCGGCGTCGTGGCGCTCGTGCTGTGCCGGACGAGGCTGCCGGCGGACGCCGGGCGCAGCTCGCTGGCGGGCATCGACTGGACCGGCGCCGCGCTGCTCGTCCTCACCCTCGGCCTGGTCAACTTCGCGCTCACCCGGGGCGAGGACCAGGGGTGGGGCGCCCCCGCCACCCTCGTCCAACTGGGCGTGGCGCTGGTGCTGTTCCTGGCCTTCCTGGCGCTGGAGCGGCGGGTCGCGGCCCCCACGCTGGACCTCTCGCTGTTCCGGGTCCCCACGTTCGTGGCGGCCACGCTGATCGCCTTCTTCTCGCGCTTCGGCACGGTGGGCAGCTCGGTCTACTACATCCTCTACTTCCAGAGCTCCCGGGGCATCAGCCCGCTGGGCACCGGTCTGCTGATGATGGCGATCTTCGCCCCGCAGCTGGGCATGGGCCTGGTCGCCGGCAAGCTCCAGGCGAAGTACTCGCCCTCGCACATCATCGGCGCCGGCTTCGGCGTCCTCGCCCTCGGCGGGCTCCTGATGGCCTGGGCCTTCGACCCGGGGATCACCGTCTGGGCGGCCCTGCCCGGCCTCCTGCTGTGGGGCGTGGGCGGCGGGCTCGCCGGCAGCCCCTCCATGTCGCTGGCCGTGAACGTCGTGCCCAAGGAGCGGGCCGGCATGGCCTCCGGCGCGATCAACAGCCTCTTCATGTTCGGCGCCGGCCTCGGCGCCGCGCTGTTCGGTGTCGTGTTCAGGAGCCGGATCTCCGACGAGACCGCCGGCGAGGCGGCCCTGGGCGCCGGCGACCGCGCGGCCGTGGTCTCGGCGGCCGCGCAGGGCGACATCTCCCGGGCGCTGACGCACGCCCCCGAGGGCGCCGCCGACCAGGTGCGGCGCACGCTCGAGTCGGCGATCGCCGCCGGCGCCTCGACGGTGATGCTGTGCGCCGCGGTCGTCGCGGTGGTCACCGCGGGCGTCGCCCTGACCCTGGTCCGCAAGAAGGACCTGCTGACCGGGGCGCCCGAGGCGCAGAAGGTCGGCGCCCGGGCGGAGGGCGACCCGGCGTGATCCGGCCCGACCCGGCCTGACCCGGCCTGACCCGGTCGCCGCGGCCCGGCCGGGGGCTTGTACGGATCGTGTTCCGGGGAGCAGCCGTTCCCCGGGCCGCGGCGGCGTCCCGTACCCCGCCCGTACGCCGTACCCCGCCCGTGTCCCGTACGG
>NZ_JBPQTV010000091.1:0-21698 GCF_051386515.1 Streptomyces sp. URMC 123
GGGCGGCCGGGGGCCGGTGGGGCGTTATGTATCGTCTCCTCCCGTAAGCGCCGCGGGCCCAGCCGCTCGTGGCATCGACGGCGCGTCGGCGGCGTGAGCGTGCGTTACGGCACAGCGGCGCCGGCGGGCGGAACAGTGAGGCGGTCAGCGTGCGACGCCCCGGGGAACGGCCCCACTCCGACGACCACGGCTCCTCGCGGCCGTACTCCTCCGGCGGCCGGTCCGGTGAGCCGTCCGGTGACCCGTCCGGCGACCGGTCCGGCCGCGGCCCGCGCGGGGGCTCGTACGGCGGCGGCTCGCGGGGCAGGGGCTCGTACGGGCGCTCGTACGGCGGTGGCTCGCGCGGCAAGGGCTCGTACGGCGGTCGGCCGGCCGACGACGCGTACGGCGAGGGCCGTGCCGACGGCGGCTCGTACGGTGGCGGGCGCTCGGGCGGGGGTCCGCGGCGCGGGCTCGCCGAGGAGCTGGCCCGCATGGAGGGCGCGTCCTACGGGCGGTACAAGGCGCTCGTCGGCCCCTGGTCCCTGCCCGGCCTCACCCTGGAGGTGGTACGCGCGCAGGCCGACCCCTTCGCGCCGCCCGCCCGGATCGCCGTGCACCTCTCCGCCCGCGAGGCGGGCTTTCCGGCGGACCTGTGGCGGACGGCGGTGCGCCGCCGCGCGCTCGCGAGCTACCTGGCCCGGCGGGCCGCGGCCGCGCTGCGCTCGGACGCGCTGCGGATCGACGCCGGCGGCCAGGAGATCCTGGACCGCGGCTCGTGTCAGATCGGCGCACCGGCCCCCGAGGAGCGGGGCGACGGCGGCGCGGACCGGCGGGACGGACAGGACCGAGGGGACGGGCAGCACCGGCAGGGTCGGCACGCGGCGCTCGTGCCGCGCGAACCGGGAGCCGTGACGCTGCGGATGGGCGTCGCGCTGCCCGGCCGGGGTCGGCGTATCGACGGGCGGGAGGCCACGCGCCTGCTGTGCGAGCTCGTCCCGGCCGTCGTCGAGGAGGCGCTGCGCTTCCCCGCGCTGGACGCCGACGAGCTGCGGGCGTTCGTGAACACCGCCGAGGACTCGGCGGCACTGCGTGCCGCCCTCCCGGGGATGGGGCTGGTGGCGTTCGTCGCCGACGGGGCCGTGCTGCCGCGGCGCAGCGGCGTCGACGACCGGCCGGCGACCGGCCCCGGCGTGGTGCCGTTCTCCTCCCCCGAGGAACTGCGGGTCGCCGTGGACCTGCCGCACGCCGGCCGGGTGACCGGCATGGGGCTGCCGGAGGGGGTCAGCCTGATCGTGGGCGGCGGCTTCCACGGCAAGTCCACGCTGCTGCGCGCGCTGGAGTCGGGGATCTGGGACCACGTCCCGGGCGACGGCCGGGAGCGGGTGGTGGCGCGGGCCGACACGGTCAAGATTCGCGCCGAGGACGGCCGGCGGGTCGAACGGGTGGACGTCCAGGCGTTCGTGAGCCATCTGCCCAGCGGGGCCGACACGGCCGACTTCTCCACCGGGAATGCCTCGGGGTCGACGTCCCAGGCGGCGTCGCTGTGCGAGGCGGTCGAGGCCGGTGCGCGGGTCCTGCTCATCGACGAGGACACCGCGGCCACCAACCTCATGATCCGCGACGCCCGGATGCAGGCGCTGGTCGCCAAGGGCCGCGAGCCGCTGACGCCGTTCGTCGACCTGGTGCGCTCGCTCCACCGCGACCACGGCGTCTCCACGGTGCTCGTCATGGGCGGTTCGGGCGACTACCTGGACGTCGCGGACCGGGTGCTGATGCTGGACGCGTACCGGCCCTCCGATGTGACGGAGCGGGCCAGGGCACTCGCGGCCGTGCCCACCGGGAGGTCGGCCGAGGCCGACGCCTTCCCGGGGATCGCGCACCGCCGGCCGGACGCCGCCTCCGTCGACGCCTCCGTGCGCGGCCGGACCCGCGTCCGCTCGCGGGGCTCCGACATCCTCGCCTTCGGCGAGCACGACGTGGACCTGCGCGCGGTGGAGCAGATCGCCGACGCCGGCCAGGTGGTCGGCATCGGGCTGGCGCTGGAGCTGATGGTCCGCCGCGGCTATCTGGGCAGTGGCCGGGACGGCCGTACGGTGGCGGAGGCGCTCGACCTCCTCGACGCGGACCTGGCCGAGGACGGCAGCGGGCATCTGTTGACGGTGCACGACGACGACTTCGCCGTCCCCCGCCGCTTCGAGGTCGCGGCCGCGCTCAACCGGCTGCGTTCCCTGCGCGTGGACCGCTGATCGCTCGTTCGGGACGAGCCCCCGGGCGCCCCGCGCCGAAAAGCGCTGGCGGACCGGGGGGCCACGTGGCCTAGGCTCGGTCGGTTCGATCCACCGACCGAGCCATCGCCGGAAGGAGCGCGCCCATGATGGGAGAGAAGCAGGTCAAGGTGGGTTTACGGGTCCGGGACCTGGACCGGTCCCGCGATCTGTATCTGCGGTTGGGCTTCCGTGAGATCCCAAACGACGACAAGCCGACCCTCCGCTATCTGACGTACGGTCGGACGTGGGTGATCCTGTCGGACATGTACGCCCATGGCTACGAACGGCCGGAGGAGGCCGAGGCCGTGCGGAAGGGCCCCCGGGGGCTGGGCTTCGTGCTGGCCCTGCCGACGCCGGATCTCGACAGGGCCTACGCCGTGTGGCGGAGCGAGGGCCTGCCGGTGATCACGGAGCCGGAGGACACGGAGTGGGCGCGGATCTTCACCGGTCTGGACCCGGACGGGTACGAGATCCTGTTCGAGCAGTTCCACGCCGAGTACCGCCCGTCCGGGGCCTGAGGGGCGACACGGGGCGGCTCCGGCGTGCGGGGCGCGCGGCACGCGCCCCGCGCATGCCCCCGCACCTCACTCCCGCGGAACCCCACTCCGTACCCCGGGTGTCTGTCTCGGCACCGGACGGTCCGCCGCACCGGGCGGACCGCGGAGTGGGGGGACACTCATGACTGTCAAGAACAGCGTCCGACGCGCCGTCGTGCTCGGCATAACCGCCGGGATGACCGCGGCCACGGCCGTCGTGGCCGGCGCGCCGACGGCGACCGCCGAGGACTTCGGGCCCGACACCTGCCGCCAGGGCTATGTGTGGCGGGAGGCCAGGGCGAGCGACCGCGTGTGCGTCACACCGGCGACGCGGGAGCGCACACGGTACGACAACAGCCGGGCGGCGTCGCGCCGCGACCCGGGCAACGGGGGCAACGGCCCGTACGCCTGCCGCGACGGCTACGTCTGGCGCGAGGCGTTCCCGGGCGACCTGGTGTGCGTCACCCCGGCCACCCGCTCCCAGGCCCGGCGCGACAACCAGGCGGCGGACAGCCGCAGGGTCTCCGCCCGGCTGTGGAAGTCGCGGTGGTACGCGCAGCCGGACTGCGACGGCGACACCTGCACCGCGCCCGACGGCATCGCCCGCATCCAGCTCAACGGTGACCACTACAACTTCGGCGAGGTCAGGGTCGTCGTCCGGCGCGACCGCGACAACCGGGTCGTATGGTCCCGCACAGTGCGGGCGACCGCGCACCGCGGCCACGCCGGGGGCAGCTTCGCCGTGCGCACCAACCTCAACGACTGCGCCCGGTCCGGCCGTCCGGCCAATGGCCACGCGCGGGCGTACGACGTGACCTCGGGCCGCTGGTCGGCGCGGATTCCGGTGACGATCGGCTGCGCCGTCCTCTGAGAGCCCGCCGCTCGCCGAGCCCGCCGTTCCCCGAGAGGCGTGGCCGCGGCCGAACCGCTGTCCCGTTCGGCCGAACCGCTGGCGAGCGCCCCGGCCGGGCCCCGTATCGGCCCGGTCGGGGCCGGCGCACGACCGCACGACACACCCGACGCCCCGTCAGAAGGGCACCAAGTGGATCAACCTTCCCTCGCGGAACGGAGTCCTCCCCTGTGACAGCGCACCGCGACGGAGCGGTGGGCCCGAGGGAGGACGGTGTTCATGACGACTCGTACGGCACGCATCTCGGTGGCGGCGTGCCGGGTGTGACGGCTCAGGCCCGCGACGAGCACGGCGTGTGGAACGGCACCTCCGGCGTCGGCGACCTGGCCACGGGGCGGCCGCGCGGCACCGACGACCGGTACCGGATCGGCAGCGTCACCAAGACGTTCGTGGCGACCGTGCTGCTCCAGCTGGAGGCCGAGGGCCGGCTCGACCTCGACGACACGGTGGACACCTGGCTGCCCGGGGCGGTGCGCGGCAACGGCAACGACGGCCGCCGCGTCACCGTGCGCCAGTTGCTCAACCACACCAGCGGTCTGCACGAGTACCTGGCGGACCCGGAGCTCACGCGCAAGATACTCACCGAGGACTTCCTCGACCACCGCAGCGACACCTGGACGCGGGAGCAGTTGCTGGCCGCCGCCCTGCGCCACCGCCCGGACTTCGCCCCCGGCACCGACTGGCACTACTCCAACACCAACTACCTCCTCGCCGGAATGATCATCGAGAAGGTGACGGGGCGGCCGTACGGGGAGGAGATCCGGCGGCGGATCGTCGACCGGCTGGGGCTGCGCTCGACCAGCCTGCCGGGCACCGACACCGCGATGCCGCGCCCAAGTTCGCGGGCCTACACCCGGTTCGGCGGCGACGCGGGCGCGAAGACGCACGACATCACGGAGTTCAACCCGTCCTGGGCCGGCGCGGCAGGTGAGATCATCTCCACCTCGGCCGATCTCAACCGCTTCTTCACCGCCCTGCTCGGGGGCGAGCTGCTGCCGCCGGCGCAGCTGGCGGCGATGAAGACCACCGTGTCCGCGGAGAAGGAGTTCCCGGGCGACCGCTACGGCCTGGGGCTGATCGAGAAGAAGCTGTCCTGCGGCGCCGTGGTCTGGGGCCACGACGGCGGGCTCCACGGCTCGCAGACCCAGGCGGTCACCACGGCCGACGGCCGCCACGCGCTGGCGTTCAACTTCTCCATCGACCGGGGCGGCTCCCTGAACGGGGTCGTCGAGGCGGAGTTCTGCCCCGGCGGCTGACGCACGTACGGGTCTCCCGCGTCGGCTTCCCGTATCGGCCGGTGGCCGGGTGTGCGGACGCGCACACCCGGCCACCGGCAGACGGTCTATACCCGGTCGACCGCGCCGAGGGCGGCGAGGAGTTCGCGTTCGCGGGCGGCGCTCAGGCCGGCCCGCCGGGCGCGGTCCAGGCCCTGCTCGCGTTCCCAGGCCAGCGTGTCGGCGAGCAGGTCCTCGTACGGGCGGTGGCGCAGGCCCGCGGCGCGCGCCGCCGCTCCGCTGCGGGCGGACCACCCCTCCCAGCCGGGTTCGACCAGCCACAGCGGCAGCGACTCGGGGCCCATGTACGCGGCGACGCCCTGGGCCAGCAGCCAGGCCGAGTCGGCGGTGACGACGGGGCCGGTGTGCCCGCCGACCGTACGGGACATCTCGATCCACCGCGCGAAGGGGACGACCGGCCCCACGGCGTCGTAGGTGCCGGTGGTCCCGGCCGCCGCGGCGTCCAGGAGCCAGGAGGAGAGGTCCCGCACGTCGACCACCTGGGTGGGCATGTCCGGCTCGGCGGGGACCAGCATCGGCCCCCGCGGGTCCCGGGCGGCGCGGGCCGGCCAGTAGCCGGTGCGCCCGCTGTGGTCGCCGGGGCCGCCGATGAGACCGGCGCGGGCGATCAGCAGACGGTCGCCCACGGCGGCCGTCGACGCCTCCTCGCAGGCGACCTTGGCCTCGCCGTAAAGTTCGCGGTCGACCTCGTCCCGGTCGGTGGGCGCCAGCAGTTCCGCGGACTCGTCCGCGCCGGGCCGGGCGTGGGAGGCGTAGGCGTTGCCGGAGGAGACATAGGTCCAGTGGCCGGCCTGCTCGGCCAGGGCGGCGAGCGCCCCGCGGACGAAGCCGGGCTGCCAGGACACCTCCAGGACCGCGTCCCTCTCCCGGGCGGCCAGCGCCCGGTACGCCGAGGGGTCGCGACGGTCGGCCGCCACCAGCTCCGCCCCGTCGGCCACTGCTCCGCTCTCGCCCCGGGCCAGGCAGGTGACCCGGTGCCCCCGCTCGATCGCCTGCCGCGACAGCTCGCGGCCCACCCATGCGGTACCGCCCAATATGAGGATGTCCATGGCTTCACCCAAGCACCAACGGCCCCGTACGCCGAGGGAATTCGCCGACGGCGGATCTCGCCGAGAGCGGAACTCGCGTGCCGCGTGCGGCGGTTCGCCGGTGCGTGCCGCGTGGGGTGGTTCGCCGGTGCGTGCCGCGTGGGGTGGTTCGCCGGTGCGGGCACGCGGGGTGGTTCGCCGGTGCGGGCACGCGTTCGGGAACTCACCTCGTGGATCACGCGTTCACGGCGTGCGCGTCCGACCGCCGGGGGCTCCCCCGGGGAGGCGCGTCACGAATCCAGGAACCCGGCGCGGCTCATGGCCGGCCGGCCCGGCGGTGAGGGAAGAGCACGTGCGACTGGAATCGGTCGGCATCCGGTACGGGCGCCGGGGGAGATGGGTCCTCGACGGGGTCACGGTCGACCTGCCGGAGGGGACGGTCACGGCCGTGGTCGGCGGCAACGGGTCGGGGAAGTCCACGCTGTTGCGGCTGGTCGCCGGGCTGACCCGGCCGACGACGGGAGCCGTGCACGGCCGCCCGGAGCGGATCGGCTACGTGCCGGAGCGGCTTCCGGCGGGCATGCGGCTCTCCGCGCACTCCTATCTGTGCCACATGGGACGCGTCCAGGGCCTCGGCACCGCGACGGCCGCCCGCCGGGGCCGCGCACTCCTCGACGAGCTCCGGCTGGAGGGCGACCCCGACGCGCCCATCGGCACCCTCTCCAAGGGCAACGCCCAGAAGGTCGCCCTGGCGCAGGCCCTGCTCGCCGAGCCCCGGCTGCTCGTGCTCGACGAGCCGTGGTCCGGTCTGGACGACCGCACGCACCACAGCCTCGCGGACTGCCTCGCCCGCCGGCGGGACGCCGGTGCGATCGTGCTGCTCACCGAGCACCGGCCGGGCGTGGTGGCCGCGAGCGCGGACGCGGTGCACGAGTTTCGCGGGGGCCGGCTGACGCGGCGGGACGCCGTCGCCCCCGACAGCGCCGTGGGAACCGTCGACGTGGCGTCCACCGCCGCGGAGAACATGGCCGCGGGGGCCACCGCCGCGGGGGCCACGGCCACGCGGACCGTGACCATCGTGCTCGGCGCGGCACCCGACCCGTACGGGGTGCCGGGGCGCGGCGTGGCGCCGTTGCACACGGTGCCGGGCGTGCTGGCCGTACGCGGCCACGGGCCCGAGGTCCATATGACGGTCAGTGCCGACCGCTCGGACGCCGTGCTCGGCGAGGCGCTGCGGCGCGGCCACCCGGTGCTGGAGGTGCGCCGCCCCCGCCGTCCCACCGCGACCGTGCCCGCCCCCTCGGCCCACGCCCTGGCCAACACCTCGAACCACGCCCCGGACAACGCCTCGGCCCATGCCGTGAACGACATCGCGCGGCGCACGGCCGGCGCTCCGGCCACCGCTCCCGAGGGCGGCCGCCGGTGATCGCGGTCGCCCGCTACGCCCTGGCGGACTTCCTGCGCTCCCAGCGCTTCCTCCCGCCACTGGTGGCGTTCCTGGGGCTCCAGGCCATCCTGCACGCCTCCTCCCCCGGCCCGGCCCTGTCCGCCTACGGACTCTCCTGCGCCGCCCTGCTGCCGGTCGCCGTCTGGACGACGCTCGCCCTGCACCGCACCGAGGACCCCCTGCAGACCACGGTCACCGTCGTCAACGCGCGCGGCCATCGACGCGCCCTGACCGGTACGACCGGCGCGGCCGTCGCCGGACCTCTCGTGCTGAGCGTCATCGGCCTGGCCTGGCCGATGGTCGCCCACGCCCGGCTGTACGCCCCGGCCGACGTGGCCATCGGCCTCGCCGCCCATCTGATCTGCGGCATCACCGGCGTCGCCCTCGGCACCTGCTGCGCCCGCCCGGTCATCGGACGGCAGGGGTACGCCTTCGCCGCGGCGTCCCTGCTCGCCCTGACCGCTCTCGTCGCCCGGCCCCTCACCCCGGCCAACCGTACGATCCGGCTGCTGAGCGCCGCCCCGCCGCGCCCGCCCACCGGCGAGCTGCTCGTGCTGGCGGCGTGGGCCTTCCTGATGCTGCTCGCCTCGGTGGCCCTGGCGACGTGGGTGGCGCGCCGCCGCCGTTAGGAGCCGTACGCGCACCCGTTCGCGCGGCGCGCACCCCGACCTTCGCAGGAGGGGCGGACGGCCATCGGCGCGGTCTGACGTATCGGAGCGTGTGCTACACGCTGGGGGCCGGCGAGACCCCCGGCACCGCGTGGAGCGCCACGCGCATGCGCCAGGACGTCCGGGCCATCCGCCGCGACCTGCACGCGAACTCGCTCAAGGTCACCGGGGACGGCGTCGAACGGCTGACGGCCACGGCGGCCCAGGCGGCCGAACACGGGCTGCACATCTGGATGGAGCCCACCCTCGGCGACCGGCCCGAGCGGGAGATCCTGGAGCACATGGCCGAGTGCGGCCGGTTCGCCGAGCGGCTCCGCCGCCAGGGCGCCGAGGTCGACTTCAGCGTCGGCTGCGAGTTCAGGCTGTTCGTGCCGGGCATCGTGCCGGGCGCCGACGTCCTGGAGCGGATCGAGAACCTGCAGAACGGCACCGTCGACTGGGAGCACATGCGGCGGGAGCTGCGCAGGTTCATCGCCCGCGCCGCACGCATCGGCCGGTCCGTCTTCTCCGGGCGGCTGAGTTACGCGTCGGCCCAGGGCGACGAGGTGGACTGGAACCTGTTCGACATCGTCGGTGTCGACTACTACTCGTCCCATCCGGACCGTGCCGCGTACGTCCGCGAGCTCAGGGAGTATCTGCGCTGGGGGAAGCCGCTGGCCATCACCGAGTTCGGCACCTGTACGTACGAGGGCGCCCCGGAGCGTGGCGGCATGGGCTGGGCCGTCGTCGACCACAGCAAGCAGCCGCCCGAGATCATCGGTGATCCGGTGCGCAGCGAGGCCACCCAGGCCGCGTATCTGACCGAGCTGCTGGACGTCTTCGAGTCGATGGGCCTGTACGCGGCGATGGCGTTCGAGTTCGTCACCCCGGACGCGCCGCACCGGCCCGAGCCCCGCTACGACCTGGACATGGCGAGCTACGCCATCGTGAAGCCGATCCGGGACGACCCCGACGACCCGGCGTCGGACTGGCACTGGGAGCCGAAGGAGGCGTTCCACGCGCTGGCCCGGCGGTACGCCTGCGCGCGGCGGTCCTGACGCGCGGAGAAATGTCGCCGGCCGGACGGAACCCATCGCGCCGACGGCCCGTCATCCATAACGAAGCCCTGCGGTACCCCCGTCCGCAGGGCTTCGGCATTCCCGAAGAACGTACCGTGCGGGACCGACGACGCACAGGTGAGTCGGCCGAACGACCGTGCTCCGCGCCCGAACCGGCCTCAGGGCCAGAACCGGCCCGCGCCGCGCGGGGCGGTCACGGCATTCATGGCGGCCAGTACCCCCACTCCCCCGCCCTGAGCTGGGTCGATTGAGGTGCCGGTACCACGGCGGTACCGTGGGGGGATGCCAGCGCTCAATGTGGAATTCCCCGATTCCGAGCTCCAGGAGATCCGGGAGATCGCCCAGGAGCAGGGGATGACGATGAAGGCGTTCGTCCGGGCCTCGACGGCGGACGCCATCGCCCGTCACCGAGGACTCAAGGAAGGGGCCGAGGTCTTCCAGCGGGTCTTCAGCGATCCGGCCCTCGCCGCGGCCATCGCCGAGGCGGGCATCGACGACGGGCCCGGCACCGGCACGGCGGGCCGGGCCGCCTGACGATGCCGCCGGTGGTCCACATCGATGTGCGCTGGCTGCTCCAGCAGCACGAGATCGCCCTGCCCGAGCAGCCCGTCATCGCCGACTTCTCCGCCCTGATAGCGGCCGTGGCCCGGCACCGGGTCGACCCGCCCCGGCTGGGCGTCGACTCCGACCCGGCCTGGCGCGCCGCCGCCCTGCTGCACACCCTGGTCTTCCTCAAGCCGCTGCCCGCGCGCAACGTGCGCTTCGGGTGCGCGGTCGCCATCGCCTACATGCACGCCTCCGGCGAGGGGATCGACGCCCCGTACGGGGAGATCGTCGAGCTGACCAAGGAGTTGGTCGAGGGCCGGGCGGACGTCTTCGCCGCGGCCGACCGCATCCGCTCCTGGCGGATCTGAAAGCCTGTTCGAGAACAGGCTCTGAGGCCGGGCCCCTTCCGGGGTGCCGCGAGGCTCACCCCTGCCCGCCGAACACCTCCACGCACAGCTGCAGCAGCGCCACCATCAGGCACCAGAAGTCCCACTGCGGTGGCCTGGCTTCGTACACGGTTCATCTCTCCTCTCTGCCCTCGCGCCCTCGCGCGCCCTCGCGCCCCCAGGACGCTCCGGGCTCTCCCGGACCGCGGGGCGCGTTCCGGCGAGCCCGTCAACAGGGGTCATGGCAGGGGGAGATCGTGCAAGGGCGCTTCGCCCGATGCCGGGGCATGCGGGGCATTGCACACATCGGCGCCGCCGCGGCCCCTCTGGGTGAGCCGGCTCTTGAGGAGGTGCCTGGCGTGGAACGCAGCCCGTCCGCGATCCCGGAACCCGGTCCCGGACCCTACGAAGACTTCAGCGCCTTCTACCGGCGTGAGTACCCGAAGGTCGTCTCGAGAGTGCTGGCCGTGGGCGCGACCTACCACGAGGCCGAGGACGCGGCCCAAGACGCCATGCGCGAGCTGCTCGCCCGCCGCCCGGAGTGCCACAGCCCCGCCGGCTGGGTGCGCACCGCCGCCGTCCGCGCCTTTCAGAAGCGGGCCGTCCGGGACCGCATGCGCCGCGAACGGGAGGAGGCGCACATGACGATGGTGAAGCGGGTGTCGCTCCCCGTCCGCTCCGACCCCGACGAGCACCGGCGCGTCATGGACGTCGTACGGGCCCTGCCGCCCCGTCAGGGCCAGGTGCTCGCCCTCTCCCTGGACGGCTATCGCACCGAGGAGATCGCCGAGCTGCTCGGCATCAAGCCCGGCACCGTGCGCAGCAATCTGCGGCACGCCCTCGACACCCTGCGGCGCCGGCTGGCGGAGCCCCCCGCGCCCGGGACGGAATCGTGACGCATCGACCGGAGGAGGAGCATCCCATGCAGGAGAGGAACGAGCCGGGCACCACCACGCGCGATCCGGGCGCCCCCCGGGGCCGGCGGCGTGGGGCGCCAGGCGCTCCCCCGCCGCTCCCCGCGCCCTACGCCCGCTATCTGCTCGCGGTGGAGGCGCTGGTCGGCGAGGTACTGACGGAGGACGCGGTGGAGGACCGGCTGCGCCGGCTGCTGGCGGAGGCCCCGCCGGCGATCGGCGCACCGCCGTTCCCGCCCCCGACGGCGGCCGCCACGGACGCCCCGGCGGCACCCGTCCCCCGGGCCGCCCGGAACTCCCGGAACGACGACGCCGCCCGGGCCGCCCCGTACGACGACGACACGGAGGCCGGTTTCGAGAGCCGGATGTCCTGGGCCGCCTTCGGCCACGGCGTGGTCTCGGTGTGGCTGCGGACCGTCCGGGCCGCCGCTCCCCGGCTGCTGCCCGGCGGGGACGACATCGAGGAGATGGCGCGGGAGACCACCGCGCGGGCCCTCAACAGCTTCCGCGACGAGGCGGGGGCGGCGGACCGGACGCCCGCGGCCGGCGCCGGGCGCGAGACCCGCGAGGCGTTCCTGGCCCAGTGCGTGCGCCATCTGCCGCATGTGCACCGCAGCGAGCGGCTGAAGGCCGGCCACCCCCTGGTGGACGACCCGCTGGAGGCCGAGGACGAGGCCGGCGAGCTGATCGAGGTCCTGTGGCACTGCGTGACGGATCACCGCGCGGAAACGCTGCGCCTCGTGACGGGCGGTCACCACCTGGAGGCCGTGGTCGAGCTGACGCCCGGCGCGATCTGTACGGCGGTACGGCGGTACCCCGGGCTCATCGGCCGGGTGCCGCCCTCGTGACCGCCCCGCCCGGCACCACCGCGCACGGCGCCGCCCCGGAGAGGAGACAGCGGAGGGCGGCCGTGGACGACGACGTACGGAGCATCCTGCGGCGCTCCCACGAACTCGACAACGGCATCTTCGCCGTGGGCATCGAGATCCTGCCGTACAAGCTGGTGGGCGTCATCATGGAGCGCGACGGCACCCCGCTCCAGGTGTGCCGGAGGTACCTGCCGGACATGCAGCCCTCGCGGGTGGTGGAGCACATCGCCCAACTCGCCCGCACCCTCGCCTCCTCGCTCGGCTGCGCCCTGCCCAGCGACCGGATCTGTCTCGGGGTCCAGCTGGGTGGGCCGGTCGACCCGGAGAACGGGGTGGTCCGGTACTACGCCAACAGCCCGGACGAGCACGGGAAGGACCGGCCGCCCTACGAGTGGACCGACGTCCCCCTCGCGGCCGGCCTGCGCGCGGCGACCGGCTGCGCCACCGCCGTCGAGAACGACGCGCACGCCTTCGCCGCGTACGAGCAGTCGCTCGGGGTGGGCCGCGCGGCCGACTCGTTCGCCGTCGTCCTCATCCGCGACGGCGTGGGGGCGGGGGTGGTCATCGACCGCGAACGCCTGGCGATCCCCATGGAGTTCGGCCACTTACGGGTGTGGGCCCGCGGCCGGATCTGCGACTGCGGCATGCGGGGCTGCGTCGAGAGCCAGGCCGGCAACCGGGCCCTCACCGCCGTCGTCAAGGAGCGGACCGGGTGCGAGCTCGACGGGCTCGAAGCGGCGGTCGCGCTCGCGGACAGCGACGACGCCCGGGCTCCCGCCGCCGGGGCCGCCTTCCACAAGGCCGGCGTGACCATCGCCCGGGGCATCGCGACCCTGCTCACCACGTTCGGCCCCCGCCATGTCGTGATCTACGCCCCGGAGAGGCTGATCGCCACCGGGCCGGGGCGCGTCGCGGCCCATCGCTTCCTGCGGGCGGTCGAGACGTTTCCGGCCGGCACGTTCCACACGGAGGCGGTCTGCACGCTCGTCACAAAACCGCTGGACCCCGTGCGCGGCGCGCACGGCGCGGCGCTCGTCGCGCTCCAGCGCTGCTTCCGGGTCCGGCTCTGACCTCGCCAGGAGGATGCGTATGCCCCCTTCATCCCCGCTTTCGTCCCCGCCCCCGTCACCGCTCTCTTCCCCGCCTCCATCCCGGCTTTCGGTGGACCGCGCCGGGGGCGGTGACGGCGCGGCCATCGGGCTCGACATCGGCGGCACCAAGATCTCCGGCGGGATCGTCGCCGCCGACGGCACGGTCGTGGAGCGGGTGCCCGCGGTGCGCTGCCCGGCCGACGACCAGGCGGCGACCCTTGCCGTCCTCACCGCGCTGATCGGGGAGCTGCGCGGCCGCCACCCCGGGGTGGCGGCGATCGGCGTCGGCGCCGCCGGGCTGGTCGACTGGCCCGAGGGCCGCGTGCGGACGGCGCCCAACAACGCCTATCGGGACCTGCCGCTCCGGCGGTTCCTGCGGGAGACCACGGGTCTGCCCACCGTGGTGGACAACGATGCCAACACCGCCTGCTGGGCGGAGTACCGGGTGGGTCACCGGGCCGCGTACATGGCGTGCGTGACCGTGGGCACCGGCGTCGGGGGCGGCCTGGTCCTCGACGACCGGCTCTTCCGCGGGCGGACCGGGATCGGCACCGAGATCGGCCATATGATCGTCGCCCCCGACGGGGGCGAGCGGTGCGGCTGCGGCACCGTGGGGTGCCTGGAGCCGCTGGCCTCGGGACCGGCGCTCGGCCGGTACGGCAGCGCGGCGGCGGCCAGGGAGCCGCACGGCGCGCTCGCCGCGCTCGCGGGCGCGGGCGGGCGGGTGACCGGCGAGGCGGTGTGCGCGGCGGCGCGCGCCGGGGACCGCACCGCCCTCGCCCAGCTCGAACGCCTCGGGCACTGGCTCGGGGTCGGCATCGCGACGCTCGTCAACCTCTTCGACCTGGAGCTGATCGCGGTCGGCGGTGGCGTCGCGGCCACCGGTGAGCTGCTGCTCGCGCCGGTGCGGGCGAGCTTCGAGCGGTACGTGACCGCGCCGGAGCACCGGGAGCTGCCGGCGATCGTGCCGGCCCGGCTGGGCGCGGACGCGGGCTGGATCGGTGCGGCGCTGCTGGCGCATGACACGGAGGGGGCGCGTACGCCGCCCGCCGCCCGGCGGGAGTGAGCGCCGCCCCCGGCGCCGGGGGCCACCGCCCGCGGCGCGCCACCGACGCCGCGGGCATCGACACGCGAGTCACCGACGCGAGAGGGCACATGTCGCGGGCGCCACCGGCTCGCTCCCAGGCAGCACCAACGCCGCGGCACGGGCCACGGGCGTCACCGGGCCCCAGCGCGCCATCGGCGCCGGAGGCACGGCCCAAGGCATCGCCGCCCCCGGGCGCGTCAGCGGTCGCGCGGCGGGCGGTCCAGGTCGCGCAGCCGGTCCAGGTCGCGCCGCTCCCGCTTGGTCGGCCGGCCCGCGCCCCGGTCGCGGACGGGCACCGAGAGGATCTCCTCGCGGGGCGGCGGGGGCGGGCTGTTGTCTACATAGCACTCCACCGCCACGGGCGCGCCGACGCGCTTGCGCACGATCCGCTTGACCACGACGATCCGCTCCCACCCCGGGCGGCGCAGCCGCACCTCGTCACCGGCCCGCACGGGGTGGGCCGGCTTGACCCGCTCCCCGTTGACCCGCACATGGCCCGCCCGGCACTCCGCGGCGGCCAGGGAGCGGGTCTTCGTGAGCCGCACGGACCAGATCCAGCTGTCGACCCGTACGGTCTCTTCGCCCATCACCATGGGAAGACTCTAGGACGTCATCCTCCGGCGCCGGCGGGCGGCCGCCCTCCGGCGCCGGGGGCGAGCGAGCAGGACGGGAGCCGCGACGACGTGGACACAGCGACCCTGACGCCGTGGGCGCCGGCGCGCTCCGCTCCCGCCGGAGGCCGGCCATGACCTCGCCGACCGGCGACGGGCCGGGCTCCCGCCCCGGCGCGCCGGCGGGAGCGCGCTGCACCGTGGTGGGGGCCGCCGGGTTCATCGGCGCCCGCCTCTGTCACCGCCTTCTCGCCGAGGGGAGCGCCGTCACCGCGCTGGTGCGCCCCACCTCGCGCGTGCGGCACCTGAACCTGCCGGGGGTCCGTCTGGTGCGCGGCGACCTGGTGACCGGGCAGGGCCTGACGGAGGCCACGCGCGGAGCCGATGTCGTCTTCCATCTGGGCGGTGTCACCCGCGCCGTCAGCGAGCGGGAGTTCCAGCGGTGCAACGCGGACGGCACCCACCGCCTCGTACGGGCCGTGGCCACCGCCCCCTCGCCGCCGGTTCTCGTCCTGTGCTCCTCGCTGGCCGCGGTCGGGCCCTCCGGTCCGCACCGGCCGCGCGACGAGGGTGACGAGCCGGCGCCGGTGTCCTGGTACGGCCGCAGCAAGCTCCGCGGCGAGGAGGCCGTACGGGCCGCGGCGGACCGGGTTCCGGCCACGATCGTGCGCCCCACCGCCGTGTACGGCCCCGGCGATCCGCTCCTGCTGCCGTCGGTGCTGCCGCTGATCCGGGCCGGCGTCCTGCCGCGGTGGGGGCCCGCCCGCCGGGGGATCTCCCTCGTGCACGTCGACGACGTGTGCGCCGCGCTCATGGCCGCCGCGGAGCGCGGACGACGGCTGCGGGACGACGACCGGGCGTGCGGGGTCTACCACGTCTCCGACGGCGCGATCCACTCGTGGGAGACCTTCGGCGCCGCCCTCGCCCGGGCGGCGGGCCGGCGCCGGCCCCCGGTGGTGCTGCCCCTGCCGGGGGCCGCGATCCACTGGGCGGCCACCGTGTGCCAGGCGGTGAGCGGGCTGCGGGGCGGCGTCCCGGCGCTCACCCGGGACAAGGCCAGGGAGCTGGCCCATCCGTGGTGGACGTGCTCCATCGCCCGGGCACGCCGGGAGCTGGACTTCGTCCCGGCCTTCTCCTTGGACCGAGGTCTGGCGGACGCCCTGGCGGCGTCACGCCCCGCCGAAGCCCGCCGCGCCCCGTAACGATGGCGGCCCGCCAACCGAGGTGACGCACCGCCTGCTTCAGGCAAAAAGCCACCAAGCCGCCGCCGGCTCAAGCGCGTTGTAGCCTCGGCCCGTGACTCCCTCCGAACTCGCCTCCGTCATCGATACGAGCGTGCGCGCGGCCGTCGCAGCGGGCGAACTCACCGTCACCCCTCCCGAATCGGTCACCGTGGCACGCCCCCGGAACAGGGCGCACGGCGACTACGCGAGCAATGTCTCCTTGCGGCTGGCCAAGGCCGCCGGGCTGCCCGCCCGCTCGGTGGCGGCCCTGCTGGCCCCCCGCATCGCGGCCACGGAGGGCATCGCCAGGGTCGACGTGGCCGGCCCCGGGTTCCTCAACATCACGCTGGACGCCGCCGTCCAGGGCGGGCTGGCGCGCACCGTGGTGGCCGCGGGCGCGGCGTACGGCCGCACCACCGCGCTGGAGGGCACCCGGATCAATCTGGAGTTCGTCTCGGCGAACCCCACGGGCCCGGTGCACATCGGGGGCGCCCGCTGGGCCGCGGTCGGAGATGCGCTCGCCCGGGTGTTCGAGGCCGCCGGCGCGGACGTCACGCGGGAGTACTACTTCAATGACGCCGGCGCGCAGATCGACCGGTTCGGCCGGTCCCTGCTCGCGGTCGCGCGGGGCGAGCCCGTGCCGGAGGACGGCTACGGCGGCGCGTACGTCGCCGAGATCGCCGAGGCGGTCCTCGCCCGGCGCCCGGAGGTGCGGGAGCTGCCCCGGGCGGCGGCCGGGGAGGTGCTCCGCACCGAGGGGATCTCGCTCATGTTCGACGAGATCAAGCGGTCCCTGGCGGCGTTCGGCACCCGCTTCGACGTCTACGTCAACGAGAAGGACCTGCACGAGCGGGGCGGGCTCGACGCCGCCGTGGCCCGGCTGCGCGCGGAGGGCCATGTGTTCGAGGCGGACGGCGCACTGTGGCTGAGGACCACGCGGTTCGGTGACGACAAGGACCGGGTGCTGGTCAAGAGGGACGGCACCTGGACGTACTTCACCGCGGACTGCGCCTACTACCTGGACAAGCGCTCCCGCGGCTTCGACAGGATCGTCATCGTGCTGGGCGCCGACCACCAAGGCTATGTGGGCCGGATGAAGGCGATGGCGGCCTGCTTCGGCGACGATCCGGAGCGGAACCTGGAGATCCTCATCGGGCAGCTGGTGAACCTGGTGCGGGACGGCACGCCGGTACGGATGAGCAAGCGGGCCGGCTCGGTGCTGACCCTGGACGACCTCGTGGAGGCCGTGGGGGTGGACGCCGCCCGCTACGCCCTGGCCCGCGCCGGCGTGGACGCCACGATCGACCTGGACGTCGACGTCCTCACCCGGCGGACCAACGACAACCCGGTCCACTATGTGCGGTACGCCCACGCCAGGCTGTGCGCGGTCCAGCGGGGCGCGGCGGCGCGGGGCGTCGACCGGGGCCGGCCGGAGGACTTCCGGCCGGCCCTGCTCACCCATGAGCGCGAGGGCGACCTGCTGCGCGCGCTGGGCGACTTCCCCGAGGTCGTCTCGGCGGCGGCCGCCCTGCGCGAGGTGCACCGCGTGGCGCACCACCTGGAGGCGCTCGCCGGCGCCTACCACCGCTTCTACGACGCCTGCCGGGTGCTGCCGCGCGACGGCGAGGAGGTCACCGACCTCAACCGGGCACGGCTCTGGCTGACCGACGCCACCCGGATCGTGCTGCGCAACGGTCTTGAACTGCTGGGGGTGTCCGCGCCCGAGCGGATGTGACCGCCACCGGCACGCGACAGCGGGTACGGGGGGCGGACGCGCGCCCGCCCCCCGTACGGGTCCCGGTACCCGGGGTCAGTCCTCGCGCAGCACCAGGTGGCCGGCGATGCTGCTCAGCTTCTCCCGGGTCTCCTCCAGCTCCCGCTCGGGGCGGGACGCCTCCACGACGCCGGCGCCGGCGCGCAGCCACGTCCTGCCGTCCCGCGCGTAGACGCTGCGCAGCACCAGCGCGGCGTCCATCGACCCGTCCGCGCCGACGACCATGACCGTGCCGGCGTAGGGGCCGCGCGGCTCGGGCTCGTGCCGGCGGATCAGCTCGTACGAGGCGTGCTTGGGCACTCCGGAGGCGGTGACGGCGGGGAAGACCGCGGTGAACGCGTCCCAGGGGCTGCCGCCCTCGGGCAGTTGCCCGACGACGCGCGAGGCCAGGTGCTGGACCGTGCCGCGCTCCTTGATCGTCATGTACTCGCGGACGACGACCGTGTCCGGCTTGCAGGGGCCGGCGAGCTCGTCCACCGCGACCTTCACCGAGATGGCGTGCTCATGCAGCTCCTTGGGGTCGGAGAGCAGGTCCTCGCGCAGCCGGCGGTCGGTCTCCTCGTCCCCCGTCCTGGCGCGGGTGCCGGCCAGCGGCTGGCTGTCCACCCGGCCCTCGGCCGTGACCTCCACGACCGTCTCCGGGCTGAACCCGGTCGCCTGGAGGCCGCCCATGTCCAGCAGGAAGGAGCGGGCCGGGGTGTTGGCGCGGCGGCCGCGCACATAGGTGGCGGGGATGTCGATCCGCTCGGCGACGGGGACGACCCGCGACAGCACGACCTTCTGGAGCCGGCCGGCGCGGATGTCGTCCACCGAGGCGGCGACACCCTTCTCGTAGTCGGCGGCGCGGAAGTCCAGGTCCACGGCGGCCAGTTCGGCGTTGGCGCCGGGCTCTGCCACCGGGCCCGCCAGGGTCTTGGCGACGGTGTCGAGGGTGTCGGCGTCCATGCTGCGGATCAGGGCGCGGCCGTCGGCGCGCCGGAGCCGTACCTCGGTGTGCGGCACGATCAGATGCGCCAGCACGGTCTCCGCCGTACCGTCGCCGTTCGCGCCGTCGGCGCCCGTGCCCGCGCCCGCGCCGGATATGGCGTAGGCGAGCTCGAAGGCGCACCAGCCGTAGGCCCGCCAGTCCTCGACGGGCAGCCGCCGCATGAACTCCCGTACGGGCTCCAGCGGATCGCCGTGCCAGTCGCTCTCCTCGGTCCGCCCGCCGACGACGGTGCGGACGCTGCCGGGCCGCAGGACGACCTCGGCCGCCACCCCGCAGGCCACCGACCAGGCGTCGGGGGTCTCGTAGACGACATGGCTGTCGAAGAGTCCGGAGGTGGCGAGGTGGGTCGCGGTGACGAGCTGGTCCCCGGCGGTGTCCACCTCCGCCGTGTGGTATCGGCTCTGCATGGCGTGTCCTTTCAAGGGGTGGCGCGGAGCGGCGTTCACCGTCCGCCGCCGTTCGCGGTCTCGGCGGTGAACCGCCGTGCCAGGGACTTCTTGTCCACCTTGCCGACGCCGGTCAGCGGCAGGGCGGGCACGATCTCCAGGCGATCGGGCAGTTTGTAGGGGGCGACGCCGCGGTCGCGCAGCGCGGACTGCACCTCGGCGAGCGTCGGTGGGGCGTCGGGGTTCTCCGGGACGACACAGGCGCAGGTCTGCTCGCCCATGTACCGGTCGGGCAGCCCGATGACGGCGGCGGCGCGGATGCGGGGGTCGGCGAGCAGGTGCTCCTCGACCTCCTCGGCCGGCACCTTCTCGCCGCCGCGGTTGACGATGTCGTTGACGCGGCCGCAGACCACGAGGTTGCCCGCCGGGGTGACGCGCACCAGGTCGCCGGTGCGGAAGAAGCCGTCGGAGGTGAACCGGGTGCTGTTGTGCTCCGGCGCCCGGTAGTAGCCGCGCAGCGTGTACGGGCCGCGGGTGAGCAGCTCGCCGACGGCGCCGGGGGCGACCTCCACCCCGTCCTCGTCGACGAGCCGGATCTCGTCGGCGGGCGACAGGGGCCGCCCCTGGGTGTGCACGACGACCTCCTCCGGGTCGTCCAGCCGCGTGTAGTTGAGGAGGCCCTCGGCCATCCCGTACACCTGCTGGAGCGTGCAGTCGAGCGCGGGGCGCACCAGCTGGGCGGTCTCGGGGGCGAGCCGGGAGCCGCCGACCTGGAGCAGCTTGAGCCCGGAGAGGTCGTGGGTGGTGGACTTGGCGGTCTCCAGCCACAGCGGGACGAGCGGCGGCACCAGGGAGGTGACGGTGGCCTCGGCGCGCGCGATGAGCGGGAAGCAGTCCTCGGGTGAGGGGGTGCGGGCGAGCGCCACGGTGCCGCCGACCCGCAGGGTGCCCAGCACGCCCGGGCAGGCGAGGGCGAAGTTGTGGGCGGCGGGCAGCGCGGTGAGGTACGTGCTGCCGGGGCCGACCCCGCAGAGCCGCGCGGTCTGCCGGAGCTGGTACGCGTAGTCGGCGTGGGTGCGCGGGATCAGCTTGGGCTTGCCGGTGGTGCCCCCGGAGAGCAGGAACAGCGCCACGTCGCCCGGGTCGGGGTCGGGCAGGTCGACCGGGTCGGCGTCCACCTCGGCCAGGGCGGTGAACGGGCCCGGGTCGCCGGCCACGAGAATGTGCCGGAGGGTGTCGGTCCGCTCGCGCACCTCGGCGGCGAGCCCGCGGTAGTCGAAGCCGAGGAGCTCGTCCTGGCAGACGTAGGCGACGGCCCCGGACGCCTCGACCAGGTGGGTGATCTCGGAGCTGCGGTGGGCGGGCAGGGCGAGGACGGGCAGCGCGCCCATGCGGAACAGCGCCAGGTTGAGCACCACGAACTCGAGGACGTTGGGCAGGTGGACGACCACCCGGTCCCCGGCGGCCAGGCCGCGGGCGACGAGCCCGGCCGCGAGCCGGTCGGCGGCGCGGTCCAGCTCGGCGTAGGTCAGCGACCGGTCCGCGGTGAACACCGCGGTCCGGGTGGCCGCGTCGGCGGGGGCCGGCCAGCGCCCCAGGGTCTCGTCGGTCCAGTAGCCCCGCGCGCGGTACTCGCGCGCCAGTGGGTCGGGCCAGGGCACCCATCCTTCGCGCATGGCGATTCCTCCGGTCTGGTAGGGCATCAGTGGGCGGGCCGGCGGAGTTCGAGGGTGCAGCACTTGACGCTGCCGCCCCCCTTGAGCAGTTCGGTCAGGTCGACGCCGATGGGCTCGAAGCCGCGGGCCCTGAGCTTCTCGGCGAGACCGGCCGCCGCCTCCGGCAGCACCACGTGGCGGCCGTCGCTGACCGCGTTGAGTCCGAACACCGCGGCGTCGGCGGCGTCGGCGAGGACGGCGTCGGGGAAGAGCCGCTCCAGCACGGCCCTGCTGCCCGGCGAGAACGCCTCCGGGTTGTACATGACCTCGTCGTGGTCGAGGACGGCGAGCGCGGTGTCCAGGTGGTAGTAGCGCTCGTCGACGAGGTCCAGGCCGATCACCGGCCGGCCGAAGAACTCCTGGGCCTCGGCGTGCGACTCGGGCGCGCTGCGGAAGCCCTTGCCGGCCAGCACCCAGCTGCCGGTGACCAGGAAGTCGCCCTCGCCCTCGTTGACGTGGACCGGGTCGTGGAGCTCCTGGTAGCCGTTGGCGCGGAACCACTCGAGGTAGGCGGGGCCCTCGGCGGAGCGCTCGGCGTTGCGGAAGCGGGCGCCCAGCACCTTGCCGTCGACCATGGTGGCGCCGTTGGCGGCGTAGACCATGTCGGGGCAGTCGGGCAGCGGCTCGATCAGCTCCACCCGGTGGCCCAGGCGGAGGTAGAGGTCGCGCAGGTCCTCCCACTGGGCCACGGCCAGTTCGGTGTCGACGGGCTTGGCCGGGTCCATCCACGGGTTGATGGCGTAGGTGACCGTGAAGTGGGTGGGCGGGCACATCAGGTAGTGACGCGGACGCGCGGTGCGGGAAGCGGTGCGGGGGGTGGAACCAGGGGCGGTCATGGTGCGGTTCTCTCCAAGGTGTTCAGGGGGGTGGGCTCGCGTCGGGGCGCGTGCGTCGGTGGTCCCGCCCCGGGGGGGGGG
>NZ_JBPQTV010000092.1:0-21620 GCF_051386515.1 Streptomyces sp. URMC 123
GCCCCGCGGGCCCCTTGCTGACCCCCGCCCCGTCGACGAAACGCGGTGACCGAGACCATGAGCCCCCAGCAGACCGCCACGGACGACCGAACCGGCACAGGCGGCGGCATCGGCCGCATCGTCGCCGCCAGCCTCATCGGCACCACCATCGAGTGGTACGACTTCTTCCTCTACGGCTCCGCCGCCGCGCTCGTGTTCAACACCCTGTTCTTCCCCTCGAGCGACCCCCTGGTGGGCACGCTGCTCGCCTTCCTCACGTACGCGGTCGGCTTCGCGGCCCGCCCGCTCGGCGGCGTCGTCTTCGGCCACTTCGGCGACAAGGTCGGCCGCAAGAAGCTCCTCGTCCTCAGCCTGCTGATGATGGGCGGCGCCACCTTCGCCATGGGCCTGTTGCCCACCCACGCCGGCATCGGCGTGTGGGCCCCCGTCCTGTTGACCGTCCTGCGCCTGGTCCAGGGGTTCGCCCTCGGCGGTGAGTGGGGCGGCGCGGTCCTGCTGGTGTCCGAACACGGCGGCGACCGGCACCGCGGCTTCTGGGCGTCCTGGCCCCAGGCCGGCGCGCCCGGCGGAAACCTGCTGGCCACCGGTGTGCTGGCGCTGCTCGCCGCGGTCCAGTCGGACGAGGCGTTCCTCGCCTGGGGCTGGCGCGTTCCCTTCCTCCTGTCCGGCGTGCTGGTCGTGATCGGCCTGTGGATACGGATCTCGGTCACCGAGTCGCCGGTCTTCCTCCAGGCGCGGGAGCAGCGGGAGAAGGCCGCCGCCCAGGCCGCCAGGGCCGCCGGCGGGGCCGCCGAGGCCGCCAGGGCCGCCGCCGAGAGCGTCAAGGAGGAGGCCCCCGCCGTGGACGTCCTCCGCAGGAGCTGGCGCGCGGTCCTCACCGCCATCGGCACCCGCCTCGGCGAGAACATCTCCTACTACATCCTCAGCGCGTTCCTACTGGTCTACGTGACCACCCACCTCGGGCTGCCCAAGAGCGAGGCCCTGAACGCGGTCCTCATCGGATCGGCCGTCCACTTCGTCACCATCCCCCTGTGGGGCGCCCTCTCGGACCGCATCGGCCGACGCCCCGTCACCCTGATCGGCGCCCTCGGAACGACCGGCTGGGCCTTCGCCTTCTTCGCCCTGCTGGACACCGAGTCCTTCCCCGTCATCGTGCTGGCCGTCACCGTGGGCCTGCTCCTGCACGGCGCCATGTACGGCCCGCAGGCCGCGTTCATCTCCGAGATGTTCGACACGAAGGTCCGCTACTCGGGTGCGTCCATGGGCTCCCAGCTCGCCTCCATCGTGGGAGGCGCGCTCGCGCCGATCATCGCGGTGGAGCTGCTCAAGGAGTACGACTCCTCCGTCCCGATCTCGATCTACCTCGCCTGTGGGACGGCCCTCACCGCGATCACCGTCCTCCTCGCCAGGGAGACCGCCGGCCGCGACCTCGCCCACGACAGCGCCACCACCGGCGTACCCCCGGCCACCGGCGCACCTCACGCCACCGACGTGCCCCCGGCCACCGACGTACCCCCGGCACCCCTCCCGACCGGCAGGACAGAGATCTATGCTCCGCACCGTGACAGCCCCCAGTGATCAGCACGCCAGCGCCGGCCTGCGCCGCCTGCTGGACCTGCTCGCCCAGGGCGCCCCGGCGGAAGAGTTCGCCCGCCCCTCGGCCAGGGCCCGGGAAGCCGGAGCACCGGCCGCCGAACAGAAGGCGATCGAGGAAGCCACCCTCGTGGCCCTGCGCATCCGCCGTACGCTCAACCAGCACCGCCGGCGCGAAGCGGAACTCACCGCGCTCTTCGACACGGCCAGCGACCTGGCCGCGCTGCGGGACCTGGACGCGGTCCTGCGCGCCATCGTCCACCGGGCCAAGCTGCTGCTCGGCACCGACATCACCTATCTGTCGCTCAACGACCCGGCGGCCGGCGACACGTACATGCGGGTGACCGACGGCTCCGTGGCCGCGGCCTTCCAACAGCTGCGCCTGGGCATGGGCGAGGGACTCGGCGGCCTGGTCGCCCAGACCGCCCGGCCCTACGTCACCGACGACTACCAGCAGGACACCCGGTTCCGCCACACCCGGACGATCGACAGCGCCGTCCGGGCGGAAGGGCTGCGGGCGATCCTCGGCGTGCCCCTGCGGCTCGGCGCCCGGGTCATCGGCGTCCTCTACGCCGCCGACCGCGCCCCCCGCGCGTTCACGGCCGAGGAGATCGCCCTGCTCTCCTCGCTCGCCGACCACGCCGCCATCGCCATCGACGGCGCCCGCCTCCTGGACGAGACCCGGGCCGCGCTGGCCGATCTGAGCGCGGCCTCCCGGACCATCCGCGCCCACAGCGAAGCCATGCGGCGCACCGAGCAGGCCCACGACCAGCTCACCGACCTCGTCCTGCGCGGCGGTGACACCACCGACGTGGCCGCCGCCATCGCCGACATCCTGGCCGGCGGCATCCTCATCCACGACGCCGACGGCGCCGAACTGGCCCGCAGCGGAACCGAACCGCTGACCCCGCCCGCCCCCGCGGTCGCCACCTCCCGCACCAGCGGACGCGCGGTCCCCCTCGACGGCACCTGGGTGTGCGCGGTCCTGGCCGGCCCGGAACTCCTCGGCAGCATCACCCTGACCGGCCGCGCCGACCTGGAGGACGCCGACCGGCTGCTGTTCGAACGGGCCGGCGTCGTCACCGCGCTGCTCCTGCTGCTGCGCCGCTCCGTCACCGAAACGGAGGACCGCGTACGGGGCGAACTGCTCAACGATCTGCTCTCCCGCACCGGCGATCCCGGCAGCCTGACCAGCAGGGCCCGCCGACTGGGCGTGGACCTGGCCCGCCCGCACGCCGTGTTCGTCGCACACGGCGAGAGCGCCCCGCGGCAGCGGCTGTACGCGGCCGCCGCCCGCCTGGCCCGGTCGCGCAAGGGGGTGGCCGGCCTCCACCACGACCACGTCGTGCTCATCACCCCGACCGACGCCCCCGGCCCCACCGCCCACACCCTGGCCGGCGAACTGGGCCAGGCCCTCGGAACACCGGTCACCGTCGGCGCCGCGGGCCCGGCCGACGGCGCCACCCGGATACCCACCGTGTACGACGAGGCGCACCGCTGCCTCTCCGCCCTCCGCGCCCTGGGCCACACGGGCCACGGCGCGGCCCTGCCCGACCTCGGGTTCGTCGGCCTGCTCATCGGCGACCGGGTCGACCTGGCCGCGTACGTCCATACGACGCTCGGACCGGTGCTGGACTACGACACCGAACGCGGCACCGAGCTGCTGCGCACCCTCGACACGTACTTCGCCCACGGCAGCAGCCTCACGAGGACCAAGGCCGCCCTGCACGTCCACGTCAACACGGTGGTACAGCGCCTCGACCGCGTCGGCCGCCTCCTCGGCGAGGACTGGAACGCACCGGCCCGCGCGCTCGAACTCCAACTGGCGATCAGGCTCCACCGCCTCACCCAGCGACTCGACGGCCCGCCCAGGAACACCTGACCGCCAGCGCCGCGCCGAGAGGGAGCCGCGCCGGCCAGGTGTACTCGGGTATCACGGGGCCGCGAGGTCGGGCGCGGTCCAGCCGGAGAGGTCGTAGTCGGCCATGCACCGGTCGACGGCCTCGCCCAGTTCGTCCGCGAGTCCCCCCTCCATCGCGTGCTGGTAGACGTCCAGGCGGTTGAGGGTGCCGTTGCCCGCGTAGAGCCGCTCGTACAGCGCGTGCCGGCCGGCGAACTCGCTGCCGATGCCGTCCCACAGCAGCTTCATCAGCTTCGCCCGTTGTTCGGCGCCGGTTCCGTTCGACCCCCGCATGTACCTCTCCAGGTACGGGCGCAGCTCCGGGTTGCGGAAGTCGTCGGCGTGCGAGGTGAGATAGATCAGCCCGCTGCCGACCGCGGTCTCGATCAGCTCGCGCACCCGGGCGTACATCGTGGGGGCCAGCACCCGGTGGGCGTGGGCGGTGTCGGTGTCGGGCAGCAGGCCGCCGCCGGGGCCCGGCTGGCCCCGTTCGGCCATGGCGTGACTCAGCGCCCAGACGGTGTGCCGCCAGGCCAGGGCCTCGCCCACGGCTGTCCGGACGCTCTCGTGGGCCCGGGCCCCGGTGACGTCGACGGCCCGCAGCAGCAGCCCGCACAGGAAGTCCAGCTTGACGCCGAGCCGGATCGCCCCGTGGAAGACGAAGCGGGGGAGGAAGCCCGAGGCCGGCAGGAAGGCGTTGGCCTTGTCCGGGTTGCGGTGGATCAGGACGTTCTCCCAGGGGATGACCGCCCGGTCGAAGACGACGATGGCGTCGTTCTCGTCCAGCCGGCTGCTGAGGGGGTAGTCGAACGGGCTGCCGGTGGTGTGCGCCGTGAGCTCGTAGGACGTACGGCAGATGAGTTTCAGGCCCGGGGTGTCCAGCGGCGCGATGAAGGCGCTGGCGAAGGCGGGGTCGGTCACCCCCGCGCCGGCCGGGGCCACGAAGACGTGGTGACTGCAGGCCGCCCCCGTGGCCACGATCTTGGCCCCGCTGACCACGATGCCCGCGTCGGTCTCCCGGTCGACCCGCACGTACACGTCCCCGACCCGGTCGGGGGGCCGGTGCCGGTCCACGGGGGGATCGACGAGGGCGTGGCCCAGGAACAGGACCCGCTCCTGGGCCCGCGCGTACCAGGCACGGGCGTTGTCCGCGAAGGGAGCGTAGAGCTGCGGGGCGGCTCCCAGGGTGCCCAGGAAGGACGCCTTGTAGTCGGGGGAGCGGCCCATCCAGCCGAAGGCCAGCCGCTGCCAGGCGGCGATGGCCCGGTGGTCCGCCCGCAGGTCGGCCACCGAGCGCGGGACCCGGAAGAAGGGGTGCGTGAAACCCGTGCCGCCGGTGTCGGTGGCCGTGGTCAGGTCGGCCGCGCGGCCGGGGTCGTGCAGCGCGTCGTACAGCCGGGCCACCGAGCGGATGTGGTTGCGGAAGGCGGGGTGCGCGGTGACGTCCGGCACCTTCTCCCCGTAGATCCACACTTCACGCCCGTCCCGCAGGCTGTCGAGGTACTCGGGGCCGGTCAGCGGTCGGCCGGGGCGGGCTGGCGAAGCCACGTGAGGCTCTCCCGGGGGTCGGGCGTACGAGGTCCGGTGAGGCGGCGCCCGGCGTCGACGACCGCCCCCAGCACGCTGTCGACATCGGCGGCGGAGCTGCGGGGGTTGATGGTGCACAGCCTCAGCACCCGCTCTCCGCGCACGGTGGTCGGCAGCACCATGGCGTCGCCGCGGGCGACGACGACCTCGCTCACCCTGCCCTGCAGGGTGTCCAGTACGGGGCCGGGGCCGAGTCCCGCGGGGCGGTAGCGGAACGTGAGCACGCCCAGGCTGGGCGCGGTGACGCACTCCAGCTCCGGGTCGTCGGCGATGCGGTCCGCCGCGTGGTCGGCGAGCCGCATGCCCCGTTCCACGGCCTCCCGGAAGGCGCTCGCGCCGAACGTCTTCAGCGACAGCCAGAGCTTGAGGGCCCTCAGGCCGCGGCTCTGCTGCAGGCCGTGGTCGGAGAGGTTGACTTCGTCGTCCCGGCTCTCGGACGCGGTGAGGTAGCCGGTGTCGAGGTAGTGGCGCGACAGCCGGAAGCTGTCGCGCAGCAAGGACGGCCTGCGCAGGAGCACACACCCGAGGTCGTAGGGCTGGAAGAGCCACTTGTGCGGATCAACGGTGAGGGAGTCGGCCAGCTCCAGACCGTCCAGCGCCGCGCGGCCGCGGTCGGTGATGCGGGCCGCGGCGCCCAGGGCGCCGTCGGCGTGCAGCCACAGGCCTTCGCGCCGGCACAGATCGGCGATCGGGCGCATCGGGTCGACGGCGCCCGTGCCGGTCGTGCCGGCGGTGGCCACCACGAGGAAGGGACGCAGCCCGGCGGCCCGGTCCGCACGGACCCGGCGGGCGAGGACGTCCGGCGCCAACCGGAACCCGTCGTCCGGCTCCAGGGCCACCAGCTGGTGACGCCCGAACCCCAAGATGTGCAGGGCCTTGGCCACCGAGGGATGTGCCTGGCTGGAACAGTAGGCGCGGGCTCCCCGAGAGTCGCCGCGCAGGCGGGTGTCGCGGGCGACGGTCAGGGCCGTCAGGTTGGCCTCCGACCCCCCGGTGACGAACAGTCCCCCGCTGCCCGGCGCCAGCCCCAGCAGCTCGCAGAGCCAGGAGACGGTGACGAGCTCGATCTGCGTGGGCCCGGAGCCGACGAGCCATGCCCCGGGAAGGGACAGGAACGCCGCGTTGAGGGCATCCGCGAGAACGGCGGGGAAGGTGCCCGCGGACGGCACGAACGCGAAGCACCGGGGGTGGTCGGACCGCATGCCCGCGGTCAGGACGGAACCGGCCAGCCGCTCCAGCAGGCCGACCAGGTCCTCGCCGTGCTCCGGTACGGGCTCGGCCAGCAGGTGCTCGAGTTCCGCGCGCGAGCGCGGTACGTGCGCCGGCCCGCCACCCGGCCGGGACAGCCGCGCGACGACGAGCTCGACGAGCCGGTGGCCGGCCCTCAGCATCTGCTCGTCGGCGAGGGTCAGCGGTGGCAGGTCCGCGTGGGTCCCTACGGCCTCCGCGGCGGTCATGTGGCCGCCCTCACCGTCGCCGGACGGAGGGCCTCCACCCACGCGCGCGCCCGAGGGGCCAGCACCGGGTCCGGGCTCACCGCCGCCACCCGCTCGGCGAACTGCGCCAACATCAGCTCGTCGCCGCACGCGACCGGGTGCGCCGAGCACCGTTGCGCCCACAGCAGCGCCTCCCCGGGCCCCGGCCGCGCCGGCGTGCCGTCGTCCAGGCGCCGCGGGCGGCCGCCCGCGTCCAGGACGTAACGCCCGGGAGCCGGTAGGGGAGTCGCTTCGAGGTCGCGGTCGGCGTACGAGAGGAGCTGACTCCAGGGCCGTACGCTCGTCGACACCGTGCGAACGGGCAGCGAGGGCTGAAGACAGGCCAGCACGTGCAGCCCCAGCATCGGCAGCAACCCCGCCTCGGCCTCGGCCCGCTGGGCCAGTGCCACGACCGTCTGGAAGCGCGGGTTGATCTCCACGGCCAGGGGCTGCTCGCCGTCGAGGACGAAATCGACCCCGTACGCCCCCCGGTAGCCGGCCCCCCGGAGCCGCTCCCCGATCCGCCGGGTGGCCTCACGGGCCGCCCGATAGGCCGACCCCGGCAGGTCACCGGCGTTCAACAGCTGGTTGCCGCAGTGGGCGCCCCACCGCGATCCGGTCGCCGGCAGCCCCACCAACTGCTGGGTGACGGCCGAGACGACGACCGCGCCGCCGGTCACGCAGGCACTGACCGCGAGCGACACGCCGTCGACGAACCGTGCCACGCGCAGGGACGCCCCCGGCCACGCGTCCATACAGGCCTGGAGCTCTTCCGGGCCGCGGACGAGCCGTGTGCCCTGCCCGGTCGAATTGTTCTCGCGGCGCTGTACGACGGCCGCCGACCAGTCGGCCTTCCAGTAGTCGCGGGCAGCCGGCCTCTCCCGGGGCGGAACCACCGCGTAACCAGGGGTACGTACCGTCGCGGCACCGAAGAGGTCCAGCACCTTGATCTTGTCGCCGGCCGTGGCGGTCACGGCGGCGTCAGCGGCGAGGAGCGGCAAGCCGTTCGCCGTCGCCCAGTCGTGAGCCGACCGGCTGTGCTCGGGTGCGAAGGCCACGCAGACCTCGGGCAGCCGGCCCGGGGCCGGCTCCGGGTGGCCTCCCGGCGGCCGGCTCGATCCCGCCCCGGGGCCGTCGCCCGGGGGTCGCGGCGGCCGGCAGCAAGGGACCAGCTCCGAGACGAGGCTGTGGCGAACGGGCGGCAGCCCACCGCCCAGTGCGCCGAGCAGCGCCGCCGAGCGGTCCAGCCAGTGGATGCCGGCCACCAGTTCGCGCAACCGCCGGGTGCCCTCCTCGAGGTCGACCCCGTCCAGGAGCGTCGGCCCCTCCGGTGCGCCCGGTGGTGGCTGGAGGACTGGTTTCACGACGGGCCCACCTCTGCATGATGATCCGCTGACATTCCGACATGCTCATCAACCGGCGTGCCCTTCTCCGGGTCACGGCTCGACGGCCTCGTCACCGCGTGAGCCGTGACCGGTCCGCGCACCCTTCGTTATCCCGGGGGCCGTGACCTGCCCACATGAGCTGATGAACGGGTCATCGGACCCGATGGCTCCGAGCCTTGCGCTTCGAGCGTCGAGTTCCGAGCCCTTCGCTCCGGGCGCGACTCCTCCCAAGGAACCTCTCGATGACGTCATACAAGACCTGGCCGATGGTGGCCGTGATGGCCGGGCTGCTCTCCGCCGCGACCACCGGAGCGGCTCTGGCGGACACGAACGACAACCTGGCCGATCCGCCGATCACCTGTGCGGCCTCCCTGCTGGCCGTCGACCAGGGCCGGCCCTGTATCACCGAGCAGACGATCGAGCAGGACATCCGCAGGAAGAACGCGAACAGTACGGACGTCATCGACTTCGCCGATGTCGTCGTCCCCTTGGACGGCATGGTCGCCCCCTGACGCCGCGGGCGCACCCATCGACCTCGCCCACCCGCTGAACGCGATCCGGCCGCGGCCGGACGCGCTCGACACCACGCGAACCGCTCGACACCACAAGGAGAGACATGCGCTCCGCCTCCGCAGGCGCACTCATGGCGACCATCGCCCTGCTGGCCCTCGCTCCCGCCGGCACGGCCTGGGCCGACTCGAACCGGAACGTCCACAGCCCGTCGATCCTGTGCGGCCCCGGCCCGCTGACCGTTTCCCGGACCCACGAGCCCTGCGTCGCCCGGCAGACGGGCACGCAGCGCATCGTCAAGGAGGGGACGACCGACTTCGACGGCATCAACTACATCGCGGCCGCCGTCCCGGGCACGGTGGGCTGAGATGCGGACGACGACCCGGGCGGTTCTGCTGGCCTCGCTCACCGGCGCGCTCGGCCTGGTGACCACGGGCGCGGCCGTCGCCGACAGCAACCACGCCCAGCAGAAGCCGGTCATGCTGTGCAACATCGTGCTGCTCTCGCCGGGCGCCCAGGTGGACGGCGGCTGCGAGGCGGTGCAGATCAGCAACCAGCACATCGTCAAGCAGCACAGCGTCAGTCAGGAGCTCATCGACTACGTGGGCGTCTCGCCGACGGGCCTCCTCTGAACGCTCACCGGGCCCTCCGCACCCGGCGGCGGCTCACGCTCGTCGGCCACGGTGACCGGTCACCCGAGCACGAGGGGGAGCCGCGTGGCCAGGCCGCCCAGGTCCGCCTTCTGAGCCTCCGTCGGGGCGCGCCGTCCGGTGCCGACCAGCAGCGCGTCCCGGTCGGAGAACGACGCGGGGAACGCGGCCCGGGCGATCTTCTCCAGCATCTCGCGGGACCGGGCGAGCCCTTCCGCGGGCGGCTCCGCCGCGCCCGGGAGGTGGGCGATCAGATCGAGGTGGTGCAGCGTCCACTCCAGGACGTACGCGGAGAGGTAGTCGCCCGCGGTCAGGACCTGGTCGCGGGTGCGGACCCGGAGGCGCGGGTCGACGAGCGCGGCGGCGCGGCCGGCGGCGGAGCCGACGTCGTCGAGGTGGAAGGTGAGCAGCCGGGGCTCCTCGTACGCGGCGGCCAGCCGGACGGTCAGTGCGTCGAGCGGGTCGTCGCCGGTCGGTGGCGTCCGGGCGACGTCCCAGTACGTCACCGCGTCGCGGGTCGGTTCGGTTTCGGCGGGGGTGACCAGGGTGATCAGGACGTCCTGAGCGTCGATGATCAGATGGCAGACCAGGTCCCGTACGAGCCAGCCGGTGCAGCCGGACGGCCGAGCGAAGTCCTCGTCCGCGAGCTCGGCGACCGCCGTGCGCAGCGCCGTCCACGAGCGTGAGAAGAGATCCACATCGGCACGGTAGTGCGGGGCCGCGAGGACGGACAATCGCGGAACGTACCTGTCCGCTATCCGCGGGAGGCTGGACTCATGACCGACCACGCATGGAACCCCCTGCTCCGGGAACAGATCGCCGCGCACTGGACCGGCCAACTGCGCGATCGCCTCGACGGCCTCACCGACGACGAGTACTTCTGGGAGCCGGTGCCCGACTCCTGGAACGTGCGCCCGCGCGATACCGGTACCGCACCGGTGCGCGCCGGGTCCGGCGCGATGACCATCGACTTCGCGATGCCGGAGCCCTGCCCGCCACCGTTCACGACGATCGCCTGGCGGCTGGGCCACGTGATCGTCGGAGTGCTCGCGGCGCGCAACGCCGCGCACTTCGGCCGTCCGCCCACCGACTACCAGTCGTTCGCGTACGCCGCGACCGCGGCCGAGGCGCTCGCCCAGCTCGACGAGGAGTACGCCACGTGGCAGGCCGGGGTCGAGTCCCTCGGTGAAGCCGGCCTCGCGCGTCCCTGCGGGGAGGCGGAGGGACCGTACGCCGAGCGCCCTCTGGCGGCGCTGGTGCTGCACATCAACCGCGAGCTGATCCACCACCTGTCCGAGGTGTGCCTGCTCCGCGACCTCTACCGGCACACGCACCAGAACACCCACCAGAACACGCACCAGCAGAACCGACAGGAGGCGAGCTGAGATGGCCCGCGATGTCCAGATCACCTTCGACTGCGCCGACCCCGCCCGGCTGGCGGCGTTCTGGGCCGAGGCCCTCGGCTACCGGCTGCAGGACCCGCCCGGGGGATTCGAATCGTGGGAGCAGGCGCTGGAGGCGATGGGCGTGCCGCCCGAGCGCCGCAATGACGCCTCGGCGGTCGTCGACCCCGACGGCTCGGGCCCGCGGCTGTTCTTCCAGCGGGTGCCGGAGCACAAGCAGGCCAAGAACCGGGTGCACCTCGATGTGCGGGCCGCCTCCGGGCTCGGGGGCGACGCGCGGATGGCGGCCCTGGAGGCGGAGGCCGAGCGGCTGACGGCCCACGGCGCCACCCGGCTCCGCCGCCACGAGCCCGCGCCCCCGCTGGGCACCGGCCATCTCGTCATGGCCGACCCCGAGGGCAACGAGTTCTGCCTGGACTGACGGCCCGAACAGACGGACCGTGAGCCCCAGGGGGCGGCTGACGAAGGGATCGGCCGCCGGAAAACCGGGTGCGGCGTGGCCTGGCAGATCCTTAGCCTGAGGCGAATGGACTGTGTGCGGGTCAGGCCGATGCGGGAGGACGATCTCCCATCGGCGGAACGGGCGTCGGCGGTCACGTTCTTCGAGGCGGATCGGAGCACCAGGCGGGTCAGCTATCCGGAAGCCGAACCACGGTCGGCGGTCGCCTCGCGGCAGTGGATCGACCGCATGCGCTTCTGCCTGAGTGTCGACCCGGGAGGGTGCTGGGTCGCGGTGGGGGAGGGCGCCGGCGCCGACAGCGTGGTCGGGTTCGCCGTCTCGCAGAACCGCGGCCGGCTGTGGTTCCTCGCCACGTACGGCGTCCTGCCGAGCCATCAGGGGCAGGGCATCGGCAAGCGGCTCATGGACGCCGTCCTCGCCCACGCCGACGGGCGACCCGGCATCTTCTCCTCCAGCGTCCACCCCGGGGCCACCCGCCGGTACCGACTGGCGGGCTTCTCCCTCCACCCGCAGATGCACATGGTCGGCGTCGTCGACCGGTCCGCGCTCCCCGCGGTCGACGGCCTGCGGGAGGGCCGGGCCGACGACTTCGAGTGGATGGACCGGCTGGACCAGGACCTGCGGGTCGCGGGCCATGGCCCCGACCACGGCTACCTGCTCGACACCCTCCGGCTGGTCGTGTCCCGGGACCCGGCCACGCCGGGATACGTCTACATCGACGACAGCGGGAGGGCGTCGCTGCTGGCGGCCGCCCACCCGGAGACCGCGCGGAGGCTCCTGTGGGAGGCCTTGGCGTCCTCCGAGGGAGAGACCCTGGTCAACTGCATCACCACCCCGAACGAGTGGGCGGTCGACGTCGGCCTGGCCGCCCGTCTCGACATCGGCCAGGAGGGCTATATCGCCGTCCGCGACATGCCCGTCCCGGCGCCCTACCTCGCCAGCGGGCACTTCCTCTGACGGCTGACGGCCTGCTACGTCCGTGGGCCGCGGCGTCCCGAGCCGCCGGCACCACCGGTCGCGGCTCGGCTCAGCAGTTGCGGACGTACCAGACGGGCGTCCAGTCCTGGCTCGAACTGGCGGAGTACGCGCCGGGCGTGGTGTGGATGACGTTGTGGTTCTGGTCCAGGAACTGGGCGCGCGTCCCCGGGGTCTGGTTGTTGATCCAGGAGCCGTGGCCCTCCCAGTTCGACAGCGAGTACGTGTCACACCGGTAGAGGTTGAACTGGGAGCCGGTGAAATCGGGGCCGGTGAACATGCAGAAGTTGCCGGCCGGACAGTCGGCGGCGGCCGCCGGGGTGGTCAGTCCGAGCAGCGTCGCGGCAACGAGTGCCATGACCGCGAACAGTGCCGTGATCGGCTTGCGCAGTGTCATATGAGGCTCCCCCTGGCTGGTCCGGACGGCTGGTCCGAATGGCTGGTCCGGATGGACGGCTGCTCCGGGCGGCTGGCCCGAACGGCCGGCCGCCTGAGGGCGCCATGCCAGTGGGCCGTCCCCAGGACAGCAGGGATTCCCATGTCATGGCGCCGACATCCTCGCGATTCACCCGTCCAGGTGGTGTTGGTGCGCAGGCGCCCAACCCCCGCCCCCGACCCCGCTTCCCCCGGGTGAAACCACTGTCTACGATCGAACGGTCGTGTGACCTGCGGGTGGGGTGGGGGAGCTGATGTCGTACGTCGTGCGTGTGCCGCTGGAAGACGGCGAGAGCGTGCTCGTCGAGGTCGAGGGCCGCGAGGAGGAAGCCGAGGGGTGGACCCGCGTGGGCCGCGCGGGGGACGCCGTACGGAGCATCGGTACGACGTTGCAGGAGGCGCTCGCGCCGGTGCGGCCCGCGATACGTGCCATCGTCGAGCAGGTACGGGACGGCATCGACCCGCCGGACCGCGTGGCCGTGGAGTTCGGCGTCAAGCTGGTCGCGGAGGCCGGCGTCGTGGTGGCGCGCCACCCCGGCTGACGGCCGATGTCGTGGGCTGGCGCCCGGTCCTGGACGACGACACCGGTGACCTCGCCCTGTTACGGCTGCGGGCGACGCCCCCGAAGGCGCGCGCGTCCCGTGGCTGGTGGAGGCCAACGAGCTGTGGGACCACCCCGTACGCCTCTTCGGCTTTCCCGCCCGCCGTGAGCACGGCATCTGGGTGAGCGGCCACCCCGCCCAGGTGGCGGCCCGGCTGTCCTGACTGCTCACCGACCTGGTCGCGGCCACCCCGCCCCGGTCACGGCTGCGGGCCCTGCTGACCACGCGCTCCGGCTCGCTCGACCACCTCCTCACCGAGGTCGGCCAGGACGCCCTGCGCGACGGTGTCGAACTGCTCGCTCCCATGCGCCGGGAGCAACTGCACGCCGCGGTGACCGGCCCACTGTCCCCGATCCCGCACGTGCGCTTCGAACCCGACCTCGTCGCACGGCTCCTCGACGACGCGGAATCCCAGCCGGGCAGCCTGCCCCTGCTGGAGTTCACGCTCACCCGGCTCTGGGACCGGCGCAGAGGAAGACGGCTCAACCATGACGCGTACGAGGCGCTGGGAGGCGTCACCGGAGCCCTCGCCGACTACGCGGAAGAGGTCTTCCGCCATCACCTCCGGCCCGCGGAGCAGGCCACCGCCGGCAGCCTGTTCGTCCGGCTCGCCCGGCCCACCGGCACGATCGCGGTCGACGTGCGCACGGGCAGGCAGAGCGCCGCGTACCTCCCGGGGGCGGTCACGGAGGCGGTGCTGGGCGGACGAGCGTTGATGAGCTGCGACGGGGACCGCGCGGTGCGGGTCACGGAGGTGGACGCGGGCGCCCGGGAGCGGCGGGTCGCGCTGACCCGGGCGCGGTGCGGCGGCTCCGCCGTGTACGTGGACGCGACGGGTCGGTACGCCTTCTTCAGGGTCGGTGACGGCGCCGCGGACATGAACGTGGTGGAGGCGGTGGACGTGCTGGGCGGAACCGTGTCGTACGGGGCCCCGCCCCCTCATGACCACAGGGCCGCGTTCCTGCCGCGCCCGGACGGACGCGTCGCGGTGCTGTCCACGCAGGGCGGCGACTTGATCCGGTACGTGATGCCCCAGCCCCGTGCGCCCAAGCGCGCCTCGATGTCCCCCGGAGGCGGTTCCCCTGGCCGACGGCAAGGACGGCAAATACCGCTTGGTGGAACGTTCGAATGGCGGTGACGCCGTTGAGGTCTGGGACACGGCCGAGGACCGGGTGCTCACACCGGCGCCCCCGGTCCGGGAACGCCTCCTGCGAGCGCGGGAGGTCAGCACCACGCAGGCGGTGTTCACGGCCGACAACCGCCATCTGGCGATTCTGCACGGGCGCGACCTCACGGTCATCGCCGTCCCGGACATGACCCTGGAACACGAGATCGCGATCCCCGCCCCCGGCGGCGCGGGCGCGGTACGCGGGGGGTCGCTCACCGCGGCGGAACGCCGCCTGCTCCCGAAGGGCGCGGTCTCGGACGGCCTCTGCCCGTGACACGGTGATGGTTAGCGCTTTCCGTGGACAAGGGCGCCGGTCACGTCGAGCGAGCCGTCGAATATTGCCGTGCCGTGTCGTCGGTGGGGATGCAGACTCCCTCCATGAGGGAGATGCGGGCGTTCCGGGAGGAGGTCCGCGGCTGGGCGGCCGGCGGTCCCGGCGGGCAGGCGAGCGACCTGGCTACGCGGCTGGGGCTGCGGACGGCGGTGCTGCTGGAAGGGCTCAGCGACCTCGCGGCCGTCGAGACACTGGCCGCCCGGCGTGGCCGGGACCTGACCGCCGAGGGGGTGTGCGTGGTGCCGATGGGCGGGGCGATGAACGTCGGCCGCTACGCCGGCCTCCTCGGCCGGCCGTGCCTCGGCCTGCGTCTGACAGGACTGTGCGACGAGGGCGAGCAGCGCTTCTACGACCGCGGTCTGGGGCGGACAGGGGCGCCGCGCCGGGACGTCTTCGTGTGCGTGGCGGACCTGGAGGACGAGCTCATCCGCGCGCTGGGCACGGAAAGGGCCGAGGAGGTCGTCCGGGCCGAGGGCGACCTCCGCGCCTGGGAAACCTTCCTGCGCCAGCCCGCACACCAGGGCCGCCCCCGGCAGCGGCAGTTGCGCCGCTTCCTCGGCACGAAGAAGGGCCGCAAGATCCGCTACGGCCGCCTCCTCGTCGAGGCCCTCGACCCCGAACAGGCACCGGCCCCGCTCGACGACCTCCTCACCAGCCTGTGACGCGGCGGCGCTGCTCTGGACGGTGCTAGCCGGGCAGCGGACCCGGCGGGACCGGTCCACTCGGCCGGTCCCGCTCACCTTCATGCGGCGGACAGACGCCAGGCCTGTACCAGGCAGTACTGGTCCACGCCTGCCAACTCCTGCTCGCGCCCCACCGCGGTCTCCAGCACATGCCTGTCCGAACGCAGTGGCGAGTAGAACGGTGCCCTTTCTGGGTTGAACGCCCAATGGAGCCGGAACCCGTACAGGCCCGGAGACGGGAGCGGCGCCGCGAGCTCCTGCCACCTGCCGTCGAACGTGAACACGCCCAGCACTCCGCTGGGCAGATCCACGTCGGTGTCCTCAGTCCCCGACCACGGCGCCGCATCAGACGGTGGCGCCGTGGTCCAGCTCTCCAGTCGGACCCGTACCGACACAACGGCCGATGGACACTGCAGGTACACCATCCCCGGTGCTGCCCATAACCAGCGGTCCTCGGGCATATCGGGTGTGTACGTGTCCGACACGCACGCCTCGTCGACCAAGCCGAGGGTCCTGTAGGAGACCGTCGCCTCCACCTCTCCCGTGCCGATCAACCTCGTCATTTCTGTCCTCCGTGGCGGGCCCGCAGGGCGTCAGGCGCGAGGAGCGGAGCGGCGGGCCGAGAGGCGGCGGCGCGCCAGGACCAGGGGGACGGCACCGGCGAAGGCCATCGCGGCGGGGGCCGCGGCGCCCGCCGCGCTGAGGCCCTTCTGGTCGAAGGTGCCGGGAACGGGCAGGGTGTCCCAGCGGTTGATCGGCCAGGCGATGACGAAGGCGCGCCCGACGACGTTGTCCACGGGCACGAAGCCGCGGTCCGCCTCCAACTGGTGGTAGCGCGAGTCCTCCGAGTTCTGCCGGTGGTCGCCCATCACCCACAGCCGGCCCTCGGGCACCGTGACCGAGAACTGCCCCTGGGGGTCGGTGCTGCACGGAGTGTTGCCGGGGAACACGTACGGCTCGTCCAGCGGCTTGCCGTTGACCTTCAGCGGGCCGGTCCCCTCGCACTCGACGGTGTCGCCACCGACCCCGATGACGCGCTTGATGAGGTCCTTGTCGTCGGCGGACGGCATCAGCCCGATGAAGCCGAGCGCCTTCTGCACCACGTTGGGCTCGGGTGTCGGCGTGTTCCGCAGCCAGCGCCCCGGGTCGTGGAAGACGACGACCTCGCCGCGCTCGGGCTCGGAGCCGAACCACGGGGTCAGCTTGTCGACCAGGACCCGGTCCCCCCGCTGGAGGGCGTTCTGCATGGAGTCGGAGGGGATCGAGAACGCCTGCACCAGAAAGGTCTTGATCAGCAGCGCCAGCACCAGTGCGACCACGATGAGCAGGGGGAGTTCCTTCCACAGCGGCCGCTGCTTCTTCGCGGACGTCCCGCGCCTGCCCGGCGTCACCTCCGGCTCCCCGGGCCCCTCGCCGGCACCCTCCCGCTCCGACCGCGCACCGACCGCCACGTCCCCCACCTTCACTCCTCACTCGTGATCGCCGCCCGTCGCCCCGTTCGTACGCGGTGCGGGCCCGGTATCCCTTCGACCGGCGGGGAGTTCCGGAGTGGCAACCCTATACAAAGAGGGAGGAGACGGCCGTTCAAGGGCCGGTGCCGGTGCCGGTGCCGGCACCCGTACCGACACCGGCACCGGCACCGGAGCCCGCGCCCGCGCCGGTCGCCTCCGCCGCCTCGGCGAAGGCCCGGACGAGCGGTGTCTCGGCCGCGGTACGCCATACCAGCGCCCAGCGCGAGGGTTCCGCGTCGCGGATCGGCACGTACCGGATGTCGGGCCACTGGTAGTAGTCGGCGGCCTCGGCCTGGGTCAGCGCGACGGCGTGCCCGGCCGCGACGGTCGTCAGGACCTCCTGAAAGGTGTTCACGCGAAGTCCCCGGCGGACGGGCCGGCCGCTCGGCGTACGGAAGGGGATGAGGCCGGCCTCCATGTAGTGGGGGATCGGCCCGGCGGGGCCGAGCACCGCGTGGTCGCCGAGGTCCTCCAGGGTCACGGAGTCCTCCGCGGCCAGCGGATGAGTACGGGCCGCCATGATCACGACGGGGCTGGTGCGCAGCACCGGCCCGACCGTCAGGTCCGGCTCCCGGACCGGGAGCCAGAGCACGCCGACATCGATGTCCCCGGACCGCAACGGGGTCAGTGGGTCGGGCGGATGGATTTCCCGGAAGCGCAGTTCCACCTCGGGACAACGGCGGCGGAACAGCTCGATGACGTCGCCGATGGCGCGCGCCATCGCCCCCATGGTGCCCAGGGTCAGGGTCCCCGACATGCCACGCGCCGCCGCCGTGACCGCGTCGATGCCGGCGACGATCTGCTGGTAGCCGGCGCCGAGCTGGCGTTGGAGCTGCTGGCCGAGGGGCGTCAGCCGGACCGTGCGGGTGGTGCGGTCGAACAGCGGTGCGCCGATCCGCCGCTCCTGCTTCTTGATCGACTGGCTGACCCGGGCCGGTGTAAGCCGCAGCCGCTCCGCGGTCCGGCCGAAATGCAGCTCCTCGGCCAGCGTCAGAAAGATCTGAATGTCGCGAAGGTCCAACACCGCTCCCCGGGATTGTCGTCAAACGCTTAACAGTACGTTGCCAAGATCGGCCTTGATGCCGGCGCACCCCTGCCCGAGGCTGAATGCCGTCAGAAACGAAAGGAATCACCATGGAAGCCTCAGGCACCGCCGCGTCGCGGGTCTGGTTCATCACCGGGGCGAGCCGCGGCCTCGGCCGCGCCTTCACCGAGGCCGCGCTCACCGCCGGCGACCGCGTGGTCGGCGCGGCTCGCGACATCTCGCCCCTGGACGAACTCGCCGCCCGGCACCCGGACCGCCTGCTGGCGCTGCCCCTCGACGTCACGGACCGCTCGGCGGTCTTCGACGCCGTCGACCGGACGGCCGGGCACTTCGGCCGGCTCGACATCGTCGTCAACAACGCCGGGGCCCTCTTCGCCGGGATGGTGGAGGAGTTCACCGAGGCCCAGGCCCGCGCTCAGATGGACGTCAACTTCTTCGGCGCGCTCTGGGTGAGCCAGGCCGTGCTGCCGCGGCTGCGGGCCCAGGGCGGCGGGCACATCGTCCAGATCTCCAGCATCGGCGGCCTCGGTGGCTTCCCCAGCACGGGGCTCTACAGCGCGAGCAAGTTCGCGCTGGAGGGCATGAGTGAGGCGCTGGCCGCCGAGGCGGCCCGGTTCGGCGTCAAGCTGACCATCGTCCAGCCCGGCGGCTACTGGACGGACCTCTACACCGGCAGCACGGCGACGGCCCCCGAGCCGGCCTACGACGCGCTGCGCGCGGAGCTGGCGGAGCAGTGGGCGCAGGGGTCGGTCGACAGTGATCCGCGGCTGGCCGCCGAGGCGCTGATGAAGCTGGTCGCCGCCGACGACCCGCCGCTGCGGCTCCTGCTGGGCAGCATGGTGTACGACGTCGCCTTCGACATCTCCCGACGGCGCATGGAGTGCTGGGCGGGCTGGGAAGCGGTCAGCCGCGCCGCCGAGCAGGCGACGTCCGGCCCTCCGGCGGCGAGCTGACGGGCGGGGGGCCCACGGAGCCGCCGGCGCGGGCCCGGGCCGCCCCGCGCCCCGCTCGTGTCGGCCGGGCCCGCGCCGCGCCCCGCTCGTGTCAGCTCCGCGCCTCTGCGGGAAGGTCCTTCGCCAACTCCTCCGCCGAAGCGAGGCAGTCGGCGAGCCGTTCGCGCTCGCTGTCCCGGAGGGGCGTCGCGCGTACGTGGGCGAGCAGGGCCCGGGCCCGCTCGGGGTCCTCCTGGCGCAGGGCGAGTTCCGCGCGGTACACGAGGGCCTCGACGAGGTCCACGGGGTCCGCGCTCTCCTGTTCCCGGGCCAGGTTCGCGTCCAGAATCTTGATGGCCTGGGCGATGTCGCCCTTGGAGTCACCGAGGACGACGGCGTTCTCGAGCGCCGTGGCCAACTTGTTGGCGGGCGACGGCGCGGCGGCCGGCTCGGGCTGCTCCTCGGCGGTGAAGATCCGAATCCAGTTGCCGCCCGGATCGACCATGGTGAACCCCGTCCGGCGGCCGTCGTTCTTGCGCTTGCGGGGCGTGGTCACCCTCGGTATCCCCGAGACGGGCACCTTGCCGTACGCCGCGCGCAGGCCGTCCGTGAAGGCGCGGTGCAGGGCGCCGGTGTCGGGGACGTAGAGCGCGCACCCGCCGTAGGAGTCGGCGGGATCGAAGCCCTCGATCGCGAAGAAGTGCATCTCAAGGTCTTCGCGGCGGAGGGCGACGTAAGGGGTGGGACGGGCCTGCCGGTATGTCGTGGAGAACCCCAACGCCTCGTAGAACGTCACGACATCGTCGATCGAGTGGCAGGGCAGCATGGGGATGGCCACCTCGTTGGCCATGCGGACTCCTCGGCTAGTCGAAGTTGACTAGTGGCAGAGTAGCGCGCCCTGAGGGGGTGTGACCCCGTCCGGCGCCGATCCACGGGTACGGGCTCCGGCTCCTCGGGTACGGGCTCCGGCGCGGCGACGGCGGCACGGTCGACGGCCGCCCCCTCATGGCTGCTCAGCGCCTCAGCAGGTCGTCCAGCTCGGCAGCGAAGAGCTGGTCGCGCAGATGCGTGTCGAACGGCGTGACGGGCTGGCCGTGCCCACGGTCTCGACGCGTGGCTGCGGGCCCTGAAGGCCACGGCCGAGGCCCGAGCCTGCGACCAGCCGCGCGACCAGGTGCGCTGAGCGACGGGGTCGTTTGTGCGCGGTGCCGGGACAGTGTCCGCATCTTTGTGGCTTCTGTCAGTACGGCGGTCCCGGCGGGGCGGGGAAGACTGCGCGTCGGACGTTCCCGGCCCGCCCCCGCGGTGGGGGCCGGTGACATGAGGAAGTGCAAGGGGAGGGCGGTCACGGTGGGTGCGCAGCTGTACGACGAGATCGGTGAGGCGTTCGAGGGGTTCAAGTCCTTGCCGCTGGCCCAGTACGTGGAGGTGCCCGGATTCCTGGCCATGGTCGGGGACGTGCGCGGCAAGTCGGTCCTCGACCTGGCCTCGGGCACCGGTTTCTACAGCAGACAGTTCAAGCGGCGCGGTGCCACGGACGTGCTCGGAATCGATATTTCCAGTGAAATGGTCGCCGCGGCCCGAAAGTTCGAGGAGCGCGATCCGCTGGGAGTGCGCTACGAGGTGGGCGATGTGTCCGACCTGCGGCCCCTCGAACGGCGCTTCGACGTGGCCACGGCCGTCCAGCTGCTGAACTATGCGCAGGACGCTGCCGCCATGGAGCGAATGTGCCGCAATGTGCGTCGGAGCCTGGTGCCCGGGGGCGAGTTCTTCGTGTTCCTCCAGAAACCCGACTACCGCTTCGACGGACCGTCCCTGCGCAAGTACGGGTTTCTCTGCGAGCTGACCGGCGAGGAGGCCGAGACCGGCCCGCGAGTGAGAATCACGGCGCTGCTCGACCCGCCGATCTCGTTCGTCAGCACCTGCCCGCGCCGTGAGGTCTACGAAAAGTGTCTGCGGGCGGCCGGATTCGGCGACGTGACCTGGGTCCCCCTGGAGGTCTCCGACGCCGGCCTGCGCGCCTTCGGCCCGGACTACTGGGCGGACTTCCTCGCCAACCCCCCACTGGAGATGCTGCGCTGCCGCGCCTGACGTCATCGGCTCCCGGCGCGGGGTGAGAGGCCGCAGCCCGGCCCCAACGGCGACCACCCCGGCGAAGACCACGACGACCGCGGCCGGGGGCCCGGGCGGCCGGTCAGCCGAGGCGGCGCCCGGGCCGGCCGCCGTACCGCACGCGGTGGTTCGGCCGCCGCCTCGGCGAAGCGCTTGCCTACGACGGGACGAAAGGCGGGCAACCTCGATCAGGCCCGCCCTCGTGCGGGTGTCTGAAGGGCCCACGGGTGTCCGCTGTCACTCCATCGGACGGGCGCATGATGTCGCTTGCCGCATCGGTTGCATTTGTGCCCTGTGTCCATCTCGACCAGTGCCCACAGGCGTATTCGACGTGACGGAGCCGAGGTGCCGGGCCCACTGGCAGGCTGTCGCAAACGCTCGCTCCATCGAATCTCGATGCTGTGTGTGAATCGGTTTTCGGCCTGCTCATCGGAACATTTGACTGGCTTGATCAGTGGCCGGTAGCAATGACCGCGCCCCCCGGCGCCTGCCGGCACAGCCCGACGCCTCGCGATATCTCTCCGCTGTTCTTCGGCCGACCGGAAAACCGGGCGCAGGTGCCCGTTGGGGTTCTTTCCCTCATCCGACTCGATATCCGACTCATGCAATCGGAGGTTCCCCCATGGCGTTGAAGAAGCGGGTGTGGTCAGGGCTGCTCATGGTGAGCACCGCGGCCCTCGCGGCAATGCCGACGGATGCCACAGGCGCGGCCACGGTCGTACCGGGCCCAAGGGTCATCACGGACCCGGGATTCACGAACGTGCAGGTTCCCGCGGGGGTGAAGCACATGGTGGTGACTGCCTGGGGCGCCGGCGGCGGTGGTGGCGGTGGCGCGGGCGGCCAGGGCGGAGGCGGGGGAG
>NZ_JBPQTV010000093.1:0-21436 GCF_051386515.1 Streptomyces sp. URMC 123
ACACCCCCCAGACTCCCCAGACACATCAGGCCCCGCCGGCTCCTCAGGGCGCCGACGCGTCCCAGGGGCGGCCCATCCGGGTCCGCACGCTCGGCCAGGGCCGCTCGTACGCCCCGCAGCCGGGCGCCCCGCAGCCGACCGGTCAGCAGATGGCCGGTCAGGGCCCGGCTGCTCCGCCGGTCCCACCGGTCCCGCCGCAGCAGCCGGCGGCCCCGGCGCCCGCCCCGGGCCCCGGCCCGCAGGGCGCGCACACCCCGCCGCACGGGACGGCCGGCGCGCCCGCGCCGCAGGCCGGTTCCGGCCGCCGTCGCAAGCTGGCCAACCCCACGGAGGCCGACCGGACCCCGCCGGCCGGCATCCCCGCGGGCGGGGCACCGGCGCGCCCGCAGCCGCCCGCCCAGCCGCGGCTGCTCGACCTGCCCGAGGGCCGCGCGTACGCCATAGGAGCGCCGGACGAGGGCGCGGAGGGGCCGGAGCCGCTGGACGGCCCGAACGGCGCCGTCGACGTCACCGACTCGCAGACGCCGCCGCCCCTGGACGACGAACTGCCGCCGGAGCCGCTGGACAACCCGCGCCGGCTGCTCGTCTGGCCCGCCCCGGACGTCTCCACCCAGCAGGCGCTGAGCGACCGCGGCTACCGCCCGGTGATCGTGAACTCCCGTGAGGAGGTCGACGCGCAGATCGCGGCCTATCCCGCCGCGCTGTTCGTCGACCCGCTGACCGGTCCGATCACCCGTACGGCGCTCCAGTCGCTCCGTACGGCGGCCGTCGCGGCCGAGGTGCCCGTACTGGTGACGGCCGGGCTCGGACAGGCGACGCGCGAGGCGGCGTACGGGGCCGATCCCGCAGTACTGCTGAAGGCGCTGGCGCCGCGTGACAGTGAGGTGCACCCGCCGCGCGTTCTGCTCATCGAGTCCAACGACGCCATCGCGGGCGCGCTGACCGCGACGCTGGAGCGGCGCGGCATGCAGGTGGCCCACGCGGCCACCGACGCGGACGCGGTGACGCTCGCCGCGTCGACCCGGCCCAACCTCGTGGTGATGGACCTGATGCAGGTGCGGCGCCGGCGCTCCGGCATCGTGGACTGGCTCCGCTCCAACGGCCTGTTGAGCCGCACCCCGCTGGTCGTCTACACCTCGGCCGACATCGACCCGGGAGAACTGCCGCGGCTGACCTCCGGCGAGACCGTTCTGTTCCTCGCGGAGCGCTCCACGAGCAGCGAGGTCCAGGGCCGCATCGTGGACCTCCTGGCCAAGATCGGCACCAACTGAGGCGCCTGGAGAGCGCTGCAGGCGCCGGCCCGCCGAGGGCGCTCGGCCCACTGAGACGCCTCCGCCCGCCCGTGACCGTCCTCGGACGTCACGGGCGGGCGTGCTAGACGGGCAGACAGGCGAGCGGGCGGAGCGCGGGGAGCCGGCTCACCCGGCGGCGTCAGATCTCGGTGACGTCCAGCTCCCCGTCCGCGTACTGCTTCCTGAGCACCTTCTTGTCGAACTTGCCGACGCTCGTCTTGGGCACCGCGGCGACCGTGGCCCAGCGCTCGGGGAGCTGCCAGCGCTCCACGCGGTCGGCGAGATACGCCTTGAGGGCCGCGTAGTCCGTGGCGGCGCCCTCGCGGAGGACCACCGTGGCGAGGGGCCGCTCGCCCCACTTGGCGTCCGGGACGGCGACGACCGCCGCCTCCACCACGTCCGGGTGGCCCATGAGCACGTTCTCCAGGTGAACCGAGGAGATCCACTCACCGCCGGACTTGATGACGTCCTTCGCGCGGTCGGTCAGGGTGAGATAGCCGTCGGGCGTGATCGTGCCGACGTCGCCGGTGCGCAGCCAGCCGTCCTCGCTGAACTTGTCCTCGGGGCGGAAGGCCTCGCCCGCGGCGCCGCCGTAGTACGCGCCGGCGATCCAGGGCCCGCGGACCTCCAGCTCGCCGGCCGACCGGCCGTCCCAGGGCAGCACGTCGCCGCCGGGGCCGATCAGCCGGGCCTCGACGGAGGCCGGGAAGCGGCCCTGGGTGCCGCGGTAGGTCCAGGCGGTGTCCTCGTCGACGCCGGCCGGCGGGTGGGAGACCGTGCCGAGGGGCGAGGTCTCGGTCATGCCCCAGGCGTGCACCACGCGCACGCCGTGCCGCTCCTCGAAGCCGCGCATCAGGGCGGGCGGGCAGGCCGAGCCGCCGATGACGACGTTCCGCAGGCAACTCACATCGCGCGGCTTGGCGTCGAGTTCGCCCAGCAGCCCCTGCCAGATGGTGGGCACCGCGGCGGCGACCGTGGGCCGCTCGGTCTCGATCATCTCGGCGAGCGGGCCGGGCTGGAGGAAGCGGTCGGGCATCAGGATCGAGGAGCCGGCCATGAAGGCGGCGTGCGGCAGGCCCCAGGCGTTGACGTGGAACATCGGCACCACGGGCAGCACGGTGTCCGCGGCGCGCAGCGCGAACGCCTCGGCGCTGTTGACCTGGAGGGAGTGCAGATAGATGGAGCGGTGGCTGTAGACGACGCCCTTGGGCTCGCCGGTGGTGCCGGAGGTGTAGCAGAGGGCGGCGGCGCGGCGCTCGTCGACGTCCGGCCAGTCGTAGGCGTCGGGGCGGCCGGCGATGAGCTCCTCGTAGTCGTGGACACGGGGCCGGCAGCCGTCGAGGAGGGTGCGGTCGCCGGGCCCGGCGACGACGATGTGCTCGACCGGTTCGAGCCGCGGGAGCAGCGGCGCGAGCAGAGGCAGCAGGCTGCCGTCGACGATGATCACGCGGTCGGCGGCGTGGTTGACGATCCAGACCAGCTGCTCGGCGGGGAGCCGCAGATTGAGGGTGTGCAGCACCGCGCCCATCGCGGGCACGGCCAGGTACGCCTCCATGTGGCGGCTGTTGTTCCAGCAGAGGGTCGCCACCCGCTGGTCGTCGACGACGGCGAGCTCGTCGCGCAGGGCGTGCGCGAGCCGTGCGGCCCGCGCCCCCACCTCGGCGAAGGTGACGCGCTCGGGGCTCCCCTCGGCGGTCCAGTTGATGACGGACGACCGGCTGTGCACTGTCGATCCATGCCGCAGGATGCGGCTCACGGTCAGTGGAACGTCCTGCATTGTGCTCAGCACCGGGTCCTCCTGGGAGCGCGGTTTACGGTTGCGCAGCGGCAGTGTTCCGCTGATTCTCCGATCCGCGCGGGGCCCGCGTCACTACCCCCGGGCACACGGTTTCACCACACTGTTCGTGCAGGTCGCCGCTTGACCGCTCGGCCCACTCGGGTCGTTCGGCCCGCCCGGTCCGCTCAGGCCCACTCGGCCCGCTCGGCCACGTACGGCCGTACGGCCACGTACGGCCACGTACGGTCCGCTCAGGCCACCGGGATCAGCTCCGGGTCGTCCCGGAGCTTGGACAGCGCCCGCGAGACGGCGCTCTTGACCGTGCCCACCGAGACCCCGAGCACCTCGGCGGTCTGGGCCTCGCTGAGGTCCTCGTAGTAGCGGAGGACGACCATGGCCCGCTGCCGGTCGGGGAGCCGGAGCACCGCGCGCCACATCGCGTCGCGCAGCACTTCCCGCTCCGCCGGGTCGGGCGCCGGCGCCGTCTCGCGCTCGGGCAGCTCGTCGCAGGCGTACTCGTCGACCTTGCGCTTGCGCCACTGCGAGGTCCGCGTGTTCACCAGGGCGCGCCGCACATAGCCGTCGAGCGCCCGCTTGTCCTCGATCCGCTCCCACGCCAGGAACGTCTTGGTCAGCGCGGTCTGCAACAGGTCCTCGGCGTCGCAGGGGTTCGCGGTGAGCGAGCGGGCCGTACGCAGCAGGACCGGCTGCCGGGCCCGTACGTACGAGGAGAACGACGGGAACACAGCGGTGGACGCGCTGGCGCAGACAGGCATGGTCATGCCCTCAACGCTAGGAGCGCGGGGATGGTCGGGGATCGCCCGCAGGTGCCGAAGCGGGGTACCCCTCAGGTTGTAGTCGTCGTACTGGCCCCACCTCCTCGGGAAGGAGCGGCCCTCCACCTCGGTCAGGGTGGCGGCCGGGTCGGAGGTCTGCCCCCGGGCGTCTGTCCGGGGGCCGGCTCGGGATCGGCCCAGTGCCCGGCTTGGGGTCGGCTCAGGGGTCGGCGACGACGGCGACCGGGGCGTCCACGCGGTTGCGGTCGATGGTGATGCTCCGCCCGCCGTGGGACTCGGTGACGTTCCCGGCGTACTGGTGAATCCTGCGGTGCGGGTGCCAGGCGTCCCCGGGCAGGACCGACTCGCCGTATACGTCGGGCTCCGTGTCCCAGCGGGCGAACCACATCACCTCGGGGAGGTCCTCGGCGCCCTGCTGCCGGGCCTGGGCCATGTGCTGCACGCCGGAGCCGGAGCTGCTGTAGAAGCCGGGCAGATAGCCGTGCCGGCGGACCTCGGCGTTCCAGGCCCTGACGAAGGTCAGGGTGGTGTCGGCGCAGTCCGCGTTCCGGTGGTCGTAGGCCTCCATGTCGAGATAGAGGGGGCTGTCGGGGGCCAGGCCCAGCTCCCGGGCGCGCTCCACGGCGTCCCGGCCCTCCTCCGTGCCCTCGTCCCACGGCCGCCCGCCCATGACGGCGTTCTTCTTGTGCTCGGCGATCACGCAGGGGGACTGCGAGCCGACGTAGATCGGGAGGACGCCCCAGCCCATGTCGTCCGCCGCGCGCACCCACTCCTCGTCGAGGTGGGGCTGGTCGGGGCAGGCGCGGGCCCTGCCGCCGATGTAGACGCCGACGGCGCGGTACGGGGACTCCTGCCACGCCTCCAGGGTGTCGAGGGAGGGGGCGTGGCAGGTGTCGAAGCCCCAGCCGGTGAAGACCCGGGCGTCGCCGTGGCCGCCGTCGTCGGCGGTGGCGGCAAGGGGCCCGGCGAGCAGACCGCCGGCCAGCGCCGCCAGGGCCGTCGCCGCCGCGACCGCATATTGAATGATCTTCTTATTCGGTCGGTCCATGGTGCGAAGTCAACGGTGGCCGCGCGGGCCGGGCGGGGCGACACGCATGAGCCGGTACGGATGTCAGCCATCCGCACCACACGGCGCGCGGGGCGCCGGCACGCGGGCGGAGAATGGCGGCGGGATCAGGCGGTTTCCGTGCCGTCCATGCCGTCCATGCCGTCCGTGCGGCCTGTGCCGGCCGGGCCGTCCCGGCCCGGGTCAGCCCGTGTCCGTGCCGTCCCGGCCCAGGATCAGGCCGGACGTCGGCACGCCCGCGCCCGCCGTCACCAGCACCCGAGCCGCCCCCGGGCACTGGTTCACCGCGGTGCCGCGCACCTGCCGCACCGCCTCCGCCACCCCGTTCATCCCGTGCAGATACGCCTCCCCGAGCTGGCCGCCGTGGGTGTTGAGGGGCAGCGCGCCGGAGGCCACGAAGTCGCCGGCCTCACCGCGCCCGCAGAAGCCGAACTCCTCCAGCTGCATCAGCACATAGGGGGTGAAGTGGTCGTAGACGATGCCCACGTCGATCCCGGCGGGCGTCAGGCCGGAGGCGCGCCAGAGCTGCCGGGCCACCACGCCCGTCTCGGGCAGGCCGGCCAGGCCGTCGCGGTAGAAGCTGGTCATCTGCTCCTGGCCGGGGGCGGAGCCCTGGGCCGCCGCGACGATCACGGCGGGCGGCCGGCGCAGCGTACGGGCCCGCTCGACCGAGGTGACTACGAGCGCCTGGCCGCCGTCGGTCTCCTGGCAGCAGTCCAGGAGCCGCAGCGGTTCGGCGATCCAGCGGGAGGCGGCGTGGTCGGCGAGCGTGATCGGCCGGCCGTGGAAGTAGGCGGCGGGGTTGGTGGCGGCGTACCGCCGGGCGGCGACCGCGACGTGCCCGAACACCTCGGGGGTGAGGCCGTGGGTGTGGAGATAGCGGCGGGCGGCCATCGCGGCCCAGGAGGCGGGGGTCGTCAGCCCGAAGGGCAGGGCCCAGCCGAGCGCGACTTCCTCCGCGGACGGCTCGGCGGCGGGAGCGGCGACCACGGCGGCGCGGGCGCCCGTACCGGAGCCCGCGCCCGAGCCCGCACTCGTACCGGAACCCGAACCCGTACGCGTACCGGAACGCGTGCCGAGGCCCGCGCCGAACCGGCGGCCGGAGCGCTCGTTGAAGGCGCGGTAGCAGACCACGACCTCGGCGACGCCCGCGGCGACGGCGAGGGCCGCCTGCTGGACGGTGGCACAGGCGGCGCCGCCCCCGTAGTGGACGCGGGAGAAGAAGGAGAGCTCGCCCATCCCGGTGGCCTGGGCGAGGGTGATCTCGGGGGTGGTGTCCATGGTGAAGGTGACCAGGCCGTCGACGTCGGCCGGGGTCAGGCCCGCGTCGTCGAGCGCCGCCCGCACCGCCTCCGCGGCGAGCCGCAGCTCGCTGCGGCCGGAGTTCTTGGAGAACTCGGTGGCCCCGATGCCGACGACGGCCGCCCGGCCGCCGAGGGCGTCCCGCCGGCGGACGCTCATGCGCTCTCCTCCGGGACGTCGAGGGCGACGGTGCCGGTCACATGGCGGCCGAGGGCGTTGTCGCCGGTCACCCGCACCTCGATCCGGCGCCTGCCCGTCCCCTGATCTGCCGTGTCGGTGACGACCGTCCCGGTCAACACCATGGTGTCGCCGGGGTAGTTCGGCACGCCCAGCCGGATCGCGGCCCGCCGCAGCCGGGCGCGCGGGCCGAAGTGGTCGGTGACATAGCGGCCGACCAGGCCCTGGGTGGTCAGGATGTTCATGAAGATGTCAGGCGCGCCCTGGGCGCGGGCGGCCGTCACGTCGTGGTGGACGTCCTGGTAGTCCCGGGAGGCGATGGCGCCGGCGACGATCAGAGTCCGGGTCACGGGGACGGTGAGCGGAGGCAGCCGGTCCGCGCCGGCCGGGCGGAACACCGGAAGCGGCGGTTCGGCCGAGGCGCACGGGGTGCCGGGGGCGCCCGGGGCTGGGGCGTCCGGGACGCCTGGGGCGTCGCCCTCCGCCGGCCCGGGGGCGCGGTCGCCGGTCGGCGGGAAGTCCAGCCGTACGGGCATCCCAATGCGTACGGCGTCGGGTGGCACCCCGGTGACATGGCCGAGCATCCGTACGCCCTCGGCGAGTTCGACCAGGGCGACGGCGTACGGCGGGTCGAACGCGGGCAGCGGCGGATGGTGCACCACGACATGGGAGTACACCGTTCCGGTGCCGGCGGACTCGACGGCCGTCCACTCGGGGGAGCCGCAGGTCCGGCAGCCGGGGAGCCAGGGGAAGCGGAGCGTGCGGCACTCCGCGCAGCGCTGGAGGAGGAGCTGGCCGCGGGCGACGCCGCCCCAGAAGCCGGCGTTGTCCCGGTTGACGACCGGGCGGGGACGCGGGGGGCGGCGGTCGGAGGGCGGCGGCGCGGCGGGCGCGGGGGACCCGGCGGGCGCGTACTTCAGGATGCGGAACCGCTGCGTCCCGGCGAGCTCCCCCTCGACCCTGACCTCCATGCGGGTGGTCACGAAGTGCCCGCTGCCGAGCCGGGTGGTCTTCCTGGGCGAGACCGTCTCGATCACCTCGTCGAAAGTGATCCGGTCCCCGGGGCGCAGGGGCCGCGCGTACTCCTGCTCGCAGTCGGTGGCGACGACCGCGGTGCAGCCGGCGGCGTCGAGCAGGGCGAGGAGCTCGTCGAAGGGGCCGGGGCCGCCGTGGCCCGGGCGCCGGTCGGGGTGGCCGGCCAGCCCGCCGAGCGTCCACGCCTGGAGCATCGTGGGCGGGGCGATCGCGGGATACGCGGGATTGGTGTCGCCCATCGCCTCGCACCAGTGGCGGATCATGGGCTCATTGACCGGGTCGCGGCCCCGGCGCGCCGTGACCGCCCGGCGGCCCTCGTAGGCCCGCAACCGCGCGTACAGCGCCTCCGCCGCGGCCGGCGCCCCTTTCCCCGTCGCCGCGCCACCGCCACTGCCACCGCCACCGCCACCGCCACCGATCGCATCGGTCAGGGTCGCCTCGTCCGTCACGGCGTGACCACCTCCCTCGACAGGAACCGAGAGCTGACTATCCGTCAGCTACCGGGAGCGGTCAACCCGGCCGGCCCGGTCATGAGGAAAGGCCGCGCGACGGCGCCCCCCGCGCCGTCACGCGACCTTCTCACCTGTCCCTCATGGCGCGGCCCTCGCAGGGGCCCCGGCTCACCAGAGGTCGACGAGCTTCAGGGTCACGTGCTCGTTGTCCTGACCGACGGTGGTGTGGCCGTGCCCGTCGCCGTCCAGGCTCGCGATGTTGCTCTGGTTGGAGGCGCCGGAACCCGTCGCGACCTGCTGCGAGGTGGTGGAGTTGCCGTGGTTGTCACCGCCGACGCCGCTGCCCTCGATACCGGCCACGCTCGAGTTCGAGCCGTTGTCCGCGACAGCGCCGACGTCGGCCTGCGCCACACCCGTGAAGAGCGCGGCGGCGAGAGGGAGCGAGGCGGCAACGGCGAGAGTGCGGGCCGTACGGATGCTTGCCATGTATTCCTCCAGGAAGGGGAAGTACGGGATTCCGCCGGGCAGTTGGCCGACCGCCTCGGCGAGTGGTTCGACGTCGCGACTGCAGATTTGCCCACCGAATCCCCGGCGAACCGCCACCCTCGCCCCGATTCCCCCGCACGTATGACCAACATCCTTTAAACACACCCGTATCGCGCGTTTCCACCGACCGTCGCCCCGGGGGGCAAAAGCCGGCGCGCGCCCGTTCGACCCGCGGGCCCGGTTCAGGCCGTGGCGCCGCCGTCCACGACCAGGTCGTGGCCGACCACGAAGGACGACTTCTCCGAGGCCAGCCACAGCACCGCGTCGGCGATCTCCCTCGTCTCCGCCGCCCGCCCGGCCGGCACCGCCGCCCGCAGCCGGGCGTCGCGGTCGGCCCGGCTCTCCCCCGCGCGGTACGACATCGGGGTGTCCGTGGCGCCGGGGCTGATCGCGTTGATCCGGACGCCCTCGGCGATGTACTCGCGGGCCGCGTTGCGGGTGAGGATGCTGACCGCGCCCTTGGCGGCGGCATAGGCGGACATGCCGGGGCGGCGGCCGTGGGCGCCGATGTTGGACGCGCAGTTGACGATCGCACCGCCACCGTGCCGGCGCATGTGCTCGATCTCGTACTTCATCGACAGCCAGACGCCCGTGGTGTTGACGGCGAAGACCTCCGCCCACACCTCGTCCTCGATCTCCGCGGTGGGGGCCGGCCTGCCGACGATCCCGGCGCCGTTGAACGCGATGTGGAGGCCGCCGTGGCGCTCCACGGCCGTCGCCACCATGCGGGCGGCGTCGGTGGGGCGGGTGACGTCGGCGACGACGGCGGAGCACTCGCCACCGGCCTCCCGGACGAGCCGTACGGTCTCCTCCAGGGGCCCGGGGGAGGTGCCCGCCACCACCACGGTCGCCCCCTCGCGGGCCAGGCTCAGCGCGGTGGTGCGGCCGATGCTGCCGCCCCCGCCGGTGACCAGCGCGACCTTTCCGCTGAACTCTTGATTCATCGCAGGAATGTCCTTACCTCACGACAGAACGGGAAGCGGCACGCGCCGGGGGGCGCGACGCGACGGCCACGGCCAGGGCCGCGGCGGCGAACACGGCGGCGGCGACGGTCAGCGCGAACCCCTGACCGCCGGTCGTGGCGGCGCGGTCGGCCACGCCGTCGCCGCGCAGCGCGGTGGTGCGCGCCGAGGCCAGCGACACCAGTACGGCCAGACCCACGGTCGGACCCACCTCCAGCGCCGTGTTCACCACGCCCGCCGCCAGTCCCGCCTGCCGTTCCCGCACCCCGTCCAGCGCCGCCACGGTGGCGCCCGAGAAGACGCAGCCGATGCCGAAGGGGAAGAACACCAGGCCGGCCAGCAGCGTCCCCGCGTAGGAGCTCTCCGGTCCCAGCCGCCCGATGAGCCACAGCCCCGCCGCGGCGATCAGCAGTCCTGTCACCATCACCCGGCGGTGGCCGAAGCGGCCCACGATCCGCCCGACGCACAGTCCTGTGGCCAACTGCACCGCGCAGAACGGCAGAAAGGCCGCCGAGGCGAGCAGCGGCGAGGCGCCCCGGACCTGCTGGAAGTGGAGCGAGAGCAGAAAGAAGATCGTGGACATGCCGGCCGAGCCGAGCGCCACGGCCCCCAGGGCGACGATCCGCTGCCCGGAGGCCAGAAAGGCAGGCGGCAGCAGCGGGTTCGCCGACCTCAGCTCCACCAGGGCGAAGCCGGTCAGGAGCAGCGCGCCGGCCAGCAGCGGCGCCCACACCGCCGGCTCCCGCCATGGCCGCTCGCCGGCCGTCACCAGCCCCTGGCCGAGGGCCGTCAGGCCGGCCGTGACCAGGGCCGCGCCGGGCAGGTCCAGCCGCGCCCGGACCGGGGCGGGCCCGGCCGGCAGCAGCCGCGGGGCGAGGGCCACGACCAGGGTGGAGACGGCGACGGGGACGGCGAACGCCCAGCGCCAGGAGGTCCAGGTGGTCACGGCACCCGAGACGAGCATGCCGGCGGTCGCCCCGACCCCGGCCAGCCCGCCCCAGACCGCCATGGCCCGCGCGTGGGCCCGCGCGTCCCGGTGGAGCGAGCCGGCCAGCGCCATGGCGGACGGGGCGGCCAGCGCGGCCCCGGCGCCCTGGGCGAACCGCCCGGCCAGCAGGACGGCCCCACCGGGCGCCAGGGCGGCAACGGCGGAGGCGACACCGAACAGGGCGACCCCGACGGTCAGCAGCCGGCGCCGACCGACGACGTCGGCCAGCCGCCCGCCGAGCAGCAGCAGCCCGCTGAACGACAGCCCGTAGGCGGCGCTGACCAGGGTCAGCGCGGCACCGGACAGCGCGAACTCCCGCTGCACGGCCGGCAGGGCGGGCGACAGCATGGTGATCGCGAGGATCAACGTGATCTGTACGGCGGCGAGCAGCGCGAAGGCGGCACGCGGCCGGTGCGGTGGGCACGTGCCCGTACGGGCGGAGGCACCCGTGACGTCCGTACGGGCGGAGGCGCGGCGCCTCACGAGGAGGTCGGCAGGGCGATCGACTGGCCGTGCCGGAACACGTTCCGTGGGTCCCACCGGGCCTTGACCGCCTGGAGCCGCCGATAGCCGTCCTTGTAGTACAGCTCGTGCCAGGGCACGCCGGACCGGTTGAACCGCGGGGAGTTGAGGTCGGCGTCCGCGTAGTTGACGAAGCAGCCGTCGGTGACCGCGTCACCCGGCACGGGCACACCCCCGGTGGCCGCGTACACGTCCTCGTAGAACTCGCGCATCCAGGCCAGGTGGCGGGCGTCGTCGGCGGCGTGCTGCCAGAAGCTGATGTAGTGCAGCTTGAGCACCGAGTCCCGCTGGGGCACGGCCGTGGCACCGGGCGCCACGGTGTTGATCCGGCCGCCGTAGGCGGAGATCATCACCAGCGACGCGGGCCCGGTAAAGTCCGACCGCGTCAGATGCCGGTGGAACGCCGTCAGCTGCGCCCGAGGAAAACCCCGGCGCATGTACGCCGACTTCGCCTTGAAGCGGGTCGAGGTGTCGGGCGCGGTGAAGCCGGGCCAGTGGGTGGTGGCGTGCAGCCACGGCAGCGTGCGCCGGTCGTCGACGCGGTACGGCACCCGTACGCCCTCGCCGACCGCCGCCAGGAAGTCGTCCAGCAGCCGGTCGGCGCCCGGCGCGCCCGCGTCCAGCTGGGTGGTCATGGAGAACGCGCCGGCCGAGCGGTGGGTCGGCTTCAGCTGGCTGAACAGGCTCGCGTACGGGGAGTCGGGGCCGCTGTTGCGCTCGCACCAGCGGCCGTAGTTCCCGAGCAGCCGGGTGAACGACGCCTCCGTCATCCCCTCCCACGGCCAGGTGACGGTGGAGATCAGCAGTTCCGCGGGCGGCCTGGGCAGCAGCCCGGCGGGGTCGCCGCCGGTGGCGCCCGGGGAGCGCAGCCAGTACTTGGTGATCACGCCGAAGTTGCCCCCGCCGGCGCCCGTGTGGGCCCACCACAGCTCGCGGTTCGGGTCGTCGGGCTCGCGGGTGGCGACGACCTTCCGGGCGGTGCCGCGCCGGTCCACCACCACGAGCTCGACGCCGTACAGATGGTCGACGACGAGGCCGTGCAGCCGGGAGAGCGCGCCGTAGCCGCCGCCGACGACATGGCCGCCCACCCCGACCGACGGGCAGGTGCCGGCCGGCACGGTGACGCCCCAGCGCTTGTAGAGCGTGCTGTAGAGGGGGCCGAGCCGGGCGCCCGGCTCGACGGCGAAGGCCCGGCGCGCCGGGTCGTACGCGATCCGATCCATGCCGGACACGTCGATCACCACGCGGACGCCGTCGTGGGTGACGAAGTCCTCGTAGCAGTGGCCGCCGCTGCGCACGGCCAGGCCGCGGCCGGTGTCCACGGCCTCCTGGACCGCGGCCACGACCTCGTCGGCCGAGGAGACAAGGTGCACGCGGTCGGGGGTGCCGACCCAGCGGCGGTTGGTGCCCCAGACGAGGTCGGGGTAGCGCCGGTCGGCGGGGGTGACGGTGACCGTGGCGGACGGGATCGCGGGCGCGGTGACGGTCGGGGCGACGGGCGGGATCACGGGCGAGGTGGGCGGCGGGGTCGCGGCCGCGGCCGTCCCGCCGGCCCCTCCGGCACCACCCGTCACGGCCAGCGCCGCCGCGGCCGAGCCGCTCATGGCCGTACGCATCAGAAACCGCCTGCGCGAATAGTCGGTCATGACGCGCGCAATTCCGGGGAGTACACGGATTCGTTTTCCGCGGAACGCCCGGGCCCGCTTTCCACGGGGCTCTCCGTCCCGCCACCGGCGGGGAAATGCCCGATGGCCGCCTCGCGCAGCACCACCGTCATGGCCTCCAGCGTTCCGGAGAAATCGGCGTCGAGTTCCGCCAGTCGCCGGTCGCGGGAGAATACGGCGGCCGAGGCCGCCTCGGTCAGCGTCAGGCTCAGGGTGAGGGTCAGCCGCCCGTGCTCGTCCTCGCCGATCTCATTGCGCATTTCCGCGAGATCGGTGCTGTCCGCGTGCCGGAAGGTGATCCGCCCCCGCGCCTCGTCGAACGTGACCCACTGCCGAATCGTCCATTCCCCGCGGCGCGCCTCGCGCAGAAATCGATCGGCGCGGCGCTCCACGATCCGGCACTCGGTGATGGCCGGCACATAGCCGACCGGGTGTCCCGCCTTGTCCAGCAGGGCCTTCCACAGCTGGTCGCGCGTGACAGCGGGCCGGTGGGCACCCCCCTCGCCGGGCCGGTGGCCGCCCTCCTCGCTCACGTCGTTCACCGGACGGGTCCAGGAAAGCGTAATCATCATTCTCCCCGGTACGGCGCCGTATCGACCCGAGGAGTGTCACCCGGCGCGCACCCCGGCGCTTTTCCCCGCCGCGCAATCCGTCAGATCCGGCCGCCCCGCCCGAGGGGGACTCCAGCGACAATCCACCAACACCCAAGTCGCTCCCGGACCCTGGGAGGACCCTGGGAGGAAACGGCCGGCAAAGAAAAAGGGAAACACCTGACGGAGTCCGAGCAAGTCGTTGACCGGCGCTCGGGTTCGGCCACATCGTGGGTGCTTCATGAATGGTTCGTCAGGCCGAGAAGGACTTCCAGTCATTCCGCCGGGAAAACCAGGAGAAGCTCGATGTCCGAACGATTTGACGGTAAGGTTGTTTTGATCATCGGCGGCGGTGAGGGCATCGGCCGGGCCGCGGCTCTCGCCTTCGCCCGGCAGGGTGGCACGGTCGTGGTCGCCGGCCGGCACCGCGAGACCCTCGACAGCACCGTGGAGCTGATCCGTGAGCGCGGCGGAATCGCCGTATCGGCCGTGGCCGATGTGTCGGTGGCCGGCGGGCGGGACGCCGAACACCTGATCGCCGAGACCGTGCGGCGGCACGGCTCGCTGGACGTCGCCTTCAACAACGTCACCGAGCTCGGCCCCACCCAGCCGGTGGCGGAGATCTGCGAGAACGTCTGGGGCGAGACGCTGGCGGCCAATCTGACCGGAGTCTGGCTCTCGATGAAGCACGAGATCGCGTGCATGGAGGCGCAGGGCGGCGGGGTCATCGTCAACACCGCCAGCAATATCGGCGTCCAGGGCATGCTGCCGGGGATGGGCGCGTACGCCGCCTCCAAGGCCGCCGTCAGCGCGCTGACCCAGACGGCGGCCCGCGAGTACATCGAGAAGGGCATCCGGATCAACGCGATCAGCCCGTGCCCGCTGGGGCGCGGCGCCAGCGTGGAGGACATCGCCGAGACCGTGGTCTGGCTCGCCTCCGACGAGTCGAACTACGTCGTCGGCCACGACTTCGTCCTGGACCGGAAGGTGGCGGCGGCCTGACGGTGCCCCGGCGGACCGCGTCCCCTGTCCCCAAGGCGCCTCAGTGGCGAGAGAGTAGCGAATCCGACCATGGCGAAGATTCTCATCGCGGGTGGCGGCATCGGCGGCCTCGCCGCGGCCCTCGGCACCGCTCGCCGGGGGCACGAGGTGACGATCCTCGAGCGCCGCGAGACCTTCCGGGAGCTCGGGGCCGGCATCCAGCTCGGCCCCAACGCCTTCCACGCCCTGGACTGCCTCGGCGTCGGTGACGCGGTGCGCGAGCGCGCCGTGCACATCGACGAGCTGTGGCTGATGGACGGCGCGACGGGCCGGCGGATCGCCGCCATGCCGCTGACCGGTGAGTACCGCGAGCGGTTCGGCAACCCGTACGCCGTGCTGGCCCGAGGCGATCTCTACCAGGCGCTGCTGGACGGCTGCCGGGCGCTGGGGGCCGTCGCCCTGCGCGGCGGCCGCACCGTCGTCGCGTACGAACAGGACGCCCGCCGGGTCACGGTCGTCACCGAGGACGGGTCCCGGTTCGCCGGTGACGCGCTGATCGCCGCGGACGGCATCCGCTCGGTCGTCCGCCGCCGGCTCGTCGGGGACGGCGACCCGTGCGTCTCCGGGCACACGGTCTACCGCTCGGTCGTGCCCATGGAGCGGGTGCCGGGGGAGCTGCGGTGGAACACCGTCACCCTGTGGGCCGGCCCCCGGTGGCACTTCGTCCACTACCCCGTCGGGGCCGGCGCGTTCCTCAACCTCGCCGCGACCCGGGACGACGGGGGGCGCGAGGTGGTGATCGGCAGGCCCGTCGAACGGGCCGAGGTCCTCGACGCGTTCCCGTCCCTCGCCGCCACCCCGCGCCGGCTGCTGGAGCTGGGGCGGGAGTGGAAGGCGTGGATGCTGTGCGACCGCGAGCCGGTCGAGCGGTGGACGGACGGCCGGGTCGCCCTCCTCGGCGACGCCGCGCACCCGATGCTCCAGTACGCGGCCCAGGGGGCGTGCATGGCGCTGGAGGACGCGGTACGGGTCGGGCAGCTGCTCGACGCCCCGCCGGAGGACTTCGCCCAGCGGCTGGAGAAGTACAGCGCCGAGCGGCGCGAACGGACCGCGCGGACCCAGCGGCTGGCCCGCGAGATGGGCCGCCAGGTCTACCACCCGACGGGCCCCCGCGCCGCGGCCCGCGACGCGATGCTCTCCTCCCTCTCGCCGCGGGAGCTCTTCGACAAGGTGGCCTGGCTGCACGGCGCGCGCATCGGCGCGAGCGGGTGAGCCCGGGGGGCCGGGGCCACGGACGCGGCCACGCGGGGCGAACGACAAGAGGACGCCACCCGTGGTGGCGTCCTCTTCTTCGATCCGGCTGTGCCGCTGCGCGGAGGGTGTGGGATTTGAACCCACGGTGACATCGCTGCCACGACGGTTTTCAAGACCGTTCCCTTAGGCCGCTCGGGCAACCCTCCCCGTGCCGCCGGTGGGCGGCACAGGGGTCAGCCTAGCGGGTCACTTGTCGCCCTCGCGCGCGTCCAGGGTCAGCTTGGCGGTCGCCTCCTTGCCACCCCGCTCGTAGGTGAGGGTGATCTGATCGCCGGGCTTGTGGGTCCAGATCTCGCTGATCAGGGTCGGTCCGCTGTCGATCACCGTGTCGTCCAGCTTCTTGATCACATCGCCGGGCTTCAGCCCCGCCTTGTCCGCCGGGCCGCCGGAAGTGATCGCCTGGCCGGTGTCGGAGATCCGGGCACCCTCGCCGCGGTCGGCCATGTTCACCTGGACCCCGATCACCGGGTAGATCGGCTGCCCGGTCCTGATCAGGTTCTCGGCCACCCGCTTCGCCTGGTTGATGGGGATGGCGAAGCCCAGCCCGATGCTGCCGGACTGCCGCGCCTCGCCGAAGCCGCCGCCGCCCGTGGACTGGATGGCGGAGTTGATGCCGATCACGGCGCCCTCGGCGTTCAGCAGCGGGCCGCCGGAGTTCCCCGGGTTTATCGAGGCGTCCGTCTGGAGGGCGCTCATGTACGACGCGTTGGAGCCGCCGCCGTCGCTGGAGGCCACCGGGCGGTTCTTGGCGCTGATGATGCCGGTGGTGACCGTGCCCGCCAGGCCGAAGGGCGCGCCGATGGCGATCGTCGCGTCGCCCACCGCGACCTTCTTGTCGGAGTCGCCCAGCGGCAGCGGCGCCAGCTTGGCGTCGGCGGCGTTCTTGAGCTTGATCACGGCCACGTCGTAGCCCTGGGCCCGGCCCACGACCTCGGCGTCGTACTTCTTGCCGTTGGAGAACGTCGCGGTCAGCTTGCCGCCGGCCTCGGCGGCGGAGGCCACCACGTGGTTGTTGGTGAGGATGTGCCCCTCTTTGTCGTAGACGAAGCCGGTGCCGGTGCCGCCGCCCGCCGCGGCCCCCTGGCCGCCGCGCGCCTCGATCGTGACGACGCTGGGCAGCGCGCGCTGCGCTATTCCCGCGACGGACTTGGGCGACCGGTTGAGGACCTCGGGGTCGCCGGAGGTGGAGACCGTGGTGGAGCCGTCGGGCTGGTTGCGCTCGGCGGCCCAGAAACCGACGCCGCCGCCGATGCCGCCCGCGACCAGGGCCGCGACCAGAACGGCCGCGATCAGGCCGCCGGAGCGCTTGCGCGGGCCGCCGTGGCCGGGCGGGGGCGGGTACGCGGCGCCCCACGGCGTGCCCGGGGCGCCGGGGCCGCCGGGCGCGGGCGGGACGCCGGGCACGCCCGGCACGCCGTGCGCGGCTCCCGGGGCTCCGTGGGTTCCGTGGCTTCCCGGGGCTCCGTGGGTTCCGGGGGCTCCGAAGCCGCCGCCCGGCGCGGGTGCGCCCGCCGAGCCGTACGGGGGCTGCGGGCCGTACGGGGTCTCCCGGCCGTACGGGGTCTCCTGGCCGTACGGGGTCTCCTGGCCGTGTGCCGCCGCCTGCGGGTGCGGATGCGGCTGCGCCTGTGTCTGGGTCTGCGGCTGCTCCTGGGGCGGGTGGTGCCAGTCGGCCCCGGTTCCGGTTCCGGCCCCCGAGGCGGTGGCGGGCTCGGCAGCGCGCTCAGGCGTGTGCGGGGGCGCGACAGGCGGCGCGGGCGCCGCCACGGGTGCCCCAGCGCCGGTCGCGGGAGCGGCGGCGCCGGTCGCGGCCATCGGCTCGGCCAGGGCGTAGTCCGCGTCCTCGCGCGGCCGCCCCTCCCCGGCCCCGGCCGAAGCGCCCGCGGCCGACGTCCCGGCCGGAGCGTTCGAAGCGTTCGCGGCGTCCGCGGCATGCGGCGCGTTCGGCGTGCCCGAATCGGCCCGCACGGGCGGCGCCGGCGGGACGTCCCGCGCGGACTCCGCACGGGCCGCGGAGTCTGTGCTCGGCGCGCCGGACGTCGACGCGGGCTCCTGCCCCCGCGCCTCGGGCGTCGTCGGCTCCGCCACAGGCGGGACGGCGGCGCCCTCGTTCTCGGTGCTCACAGCTCTCTCCCTCATCAGGTGCACGACGGTCTCGGGTCGTGGGCCGACACCTCGGCCCACGGTCGCATGGGGCTGCGACCAGCCTTTCCCACACGGCGTCAGACCACCGTAAGAGGGGGCGCCCCCAGGGGCCGCCATTCTTTATCCCGGACGAATCGGACGCATCCGCAGCCTCACACATCCGCACCGCGGGCGCGGCCCACGGACGGCCGATGGCACCATAACGCGGTGACGTACGCACGCCCGGACCAGAGCTTTCGCCCGGCAGCGAACCGGATCGCCGTCGTGGCGCACCGCGGCGCGTCCGAGGACGCGCCGGAACACACCCTGGCCGCCTACCGCAAGGCCATCGAGGACGGCGCCGACGCCCTCGAGTGCGATGTGCGGCTCACCGCCGACGGCCATCTCGTCTGCGTGCACGACCGCAGGGTCAACCGGACGTCCAACGGCCGGGGAGCGGTCTCCTCGCTCGAACTGGCGGACCTCGCCGCGCTCGACTTCGGGTCCTGGAAGCACTGGAAGGACCCCCAGGAGTCGCCCGACCTCGAAGAGGGGCCGAGCCCCGCGACGGAGATCTCGGTCAGCCGCAGCGAGCGCCGGTCCGTCCTGACCCTGGAGCGGCTGCTCGAACTGGTGGTGGACGCCGGGCGCCCGGTGGAGCTCGCCGTCGAGACCAAGCACCCCACGCGCTGGGCCGGCCAGGTCGAGGAGCGCCTCCTCCACCTGCTGCGCCGCTTCAACCTGCACGAGCCGCCGGCGGACGGGCCCGCGCCCGTACGGGTCATGAGCTTCTCGGCGCGCTCCCTGCACCGGGTGCGGCTCGCGGCACCGACCCTGCCGACCGTCCATCTGATGCAGTTCCTCTCGCCGCGCCACCGCGACGGTCGGCTTCCGGTCGGCGTGCGGATCGCCGGGCCGAGCATCCGCATCCTGCGCGCCCACCCCGAGTACGTCGAACGTGCGCACCGCGCGGGGCACGCCGTCCACGTCTGGACGGTGGACTCTCCGGCCGATGTCGAACTCTGTGCCCGGCTCGGCGTGGACGCGGTGATCACCAACCGCCCCAAGAAGGTGCTCGCCCAGCTCGGCCGCACCTGACGACCGCCCCGCCCCTGACCCCGCCCCTGACCCCCGTCCGAACCGTGCCCGGCCGCCTCGCACAGGGTGTGCACCGGCGCGTTCGGTCCGGGTACGACCGGCGTGAGTGCCTCACCGGAAGGCGATTGGCCGGTTTCCGGTCCAGTCCATTGGGGCATCCATCCCCTGGCGTGGGGCAAAGGAGGTCTCGGGGGTGGCGTTGGTGGTGGCACAGGAGGTGCCGACGTCGTCGATCATGGCCGTACCCCATGGTCCAGCGGGCGTCGGCGCGGCAAGACGCCGGATGCGTGAGGGTCTGCGCATGAGCGGTGTGCCGGAGACGGTCGTCGACGACGCGGTGTTGGTCCTGTCCGAGCTGTTGAGCAACGCGTGCCGGCACGGCCGCCCGCTCCGCTCGGCCGAGGACGAGGGCGAGGACGGCGATGTGCGCGCCGCCTGGCGCATGGACGAGCGCGGCCGGCTGATGGTGGAAGTCACCGACGGCGGCGGCCCGACCCGACCACTTCCGGCCACTCCGTCCGTGACGGCGCGCGGCGGCCGGGGCCTCAACATCATCACCGCCCTGGCGGACGACTGGGGCGTGCGGGACACCTCCGGCGGGGAGGTCACCGTCTGGGCCGTCATAGGTGCGGGGCGCCCCCACGACGAGTTGTCTACGCGCGTGGGCGTCCCGGGCATCGGCTTCGCCGCCCCCTTCGACGGCCTGCGGTAGGCACGGCGTACGCACGGCCCGCGGAAAGCGCCGCGTACGGCCCGCTCCCGGCCGCCGGCGGCACCGGTGGCGTACGGCGCTCCCCCGCACGGGGAAGGGCTAGGCTCGGCGGCCAAGGACGTACCGCCGACCGCGCACTCGGGAGAGACCCACGCCATGGCCAAGAAGCGCATCCAGTCCAAGGCCGCCACGCCGTCCGCCGCGCGGGGCTCCGACGACAAGATCCCGGTGGTCGGCGCCCGTGAGCCCTGCCCCTGCCGCTCGGGCCGCCGCTACAAGGCCTGTCACGGCCGGGCCGCCGCCCACGCCGTCACCGAACTGGTGCGCCGCCCGTTCGAGGGGCTGCCCGGCGAGTGCGACTGGGTGGCGCTGCGCGAACTGGTGCCCGCCGCCACCGCCGAGCTGCGGCTCAGGGACGGCCTGCCGGAGGGCGTGCCCTCGGTCACCCTCGCCACCGTCCTGCCGATGGCCTGGCCCGCGCTGCGCCGCGACAACGGCGCCGTGCTGCTCGGCCTCCAGAACGACACCCCCTCCGGTGACATCAGCCGCGATCTCGCCGATGTGCTCGGCCGGGCCCTGAAGGCCGCCCCCGGCACCCCCGTGGCCGCCGAGCGGATGCCGGCGGAGGAGACCCGGCTCCAGGACCTCATCGACCCGCGGGCGCCGTTCACCCCGGTCGTGCACGACGGCTTCGAGTTCTGGGTGGAGAACCTGGAGCACGCGACGCCGGAGGTCACCGCCTCCCTCGAACGGGCGAACGCGGCGGCGATCCCCACCGCCCGGCTGTCCGGGGTCGAGGCGGCCTACTGGTGCCACACCCCGGAGCGCAACCATCTGCGCTGGGTGATGCCGCACCCGGAGGAGGAGCTGCTGGACGCGCTCGCCCGGCTGCACTGCGCCGGCGCCGCCGCGCTCGGCGAGGGCACCCGGCTGGTGGGCTCCTTCCGCGCCCACGGGCTGGTCGTGCCGGTCTGGGACCTGCCGGTCGGGATGGGCGCCGACGAGGTGGAGAAGCCCGCCGCGGCCTTCGCGGAGCGGCTCGCGGAGAGCCTGGCGTCGAACGCCCCGCTGACCGCCGACGAGCGCCGGGCCCGGGGCGGCCTCACCAACCGCCAGGTGACCCTGAGCTGAACCGGGCGGCCGGACGCAAGCGCCCAGAGGGGTGACTCCTGTCACAACTCCCCCCGGGCGTACGGTAAATCGTCGTCCGGAAATCCACGATCGAATTTGCGAACGGCCGATCTCTTGTTACGGTTCTAAAAGCCCGGTCGCTGGTGCATCCCCCGTCGCCAGCGACCGGGCGTTGCCATGTCCGGATTCCGGGCGGCACCCGATCGGAATCAATTGTTCCGGATCTTGTCGGGCCCGATGACTCTCTCCGGCCCCGCCCGTCGCCGCCTGCCGTCGCCCCTCGTCAGGGCCGGTCCGCGTAGCTCCCGGAGCGCAGCAGCAGCCTCTCCCAGTCCGCGGAAGCGATCTCCGCCACCGCCGTGGGGGCCGTGCCCCTGGGGCCGTACGGGGGGTGGTGCGCCGCCGTACCGCCCGGCGCACGAGGTGCTCGGGGGGCGCGGGGCGTCTCGCACGCCCCCGGATCGTCCTTGGCCGCCATGGGGCAGTGCACCTGGACGGTCCGCCCGTCCGGCCGCATCAGTGTCAGGGCGGCGACGAGCGGCTCGCCGGTGGCGTTCCGGTAGTACGTGCGGGCCCAGGTGTCCCGCCCCTCGGTCATCACACAGGTCTGTGCCTCCACCCCTTCGGGTGAGGACAATTCGGGCCCGCACTCGGCCACGGCCCCCGAAAGGCCGAAGCGGTACAGCGAATTTCGGCCATCGGCCGGGACGGCCCCGTCGAGCCCGTCGGACCCGTCGGCGGTGGCCCGCGCGTCCGCGGCGGGGTCCGCTTCCGCGCCCCACGGCAGCCCGAGGCCCGTGAGACCGGTGCTCGTGCTCCACGGCGCGCCGGCACCCGTACCGAGGGGGCGGCCGGGCGGGCCCCCGGGGGCGGCGTCCTCCGCGGGCACCGCGCGGTGCCCGGGGG
>NZ_JBPQTV010000094.1:0-21297 GCF_051386515.1 Streptomyces sp. URMC 123
GGCCCCTTCCCGGCGTCGACTTCGCCGGCCACTCGCCGCAGGTCGAGGAGTTCCGCGCCGAACTCCTCGCCGCGCTCACGCGTCCGCTCCGATCGTGACCGTGCGGCCCTCGCGGGCCGAGACCCGCGCCGCCTCCAGCACGTCCAGGGCCGCCGCCGCCTCCCGGGCGGTGACCGGCGGCGGGGTGCCGTTCCGCAGCGCGTCCACGATCCCGGCGTAGTAGGCGGGGTAGTCGCCCGGCAGGGTGGGCACCGGCTCCCCGCCCCCGGTCAGCGGCGACTCGCCGGCGCCGAGCCGGCCCCACAGGGCCTCCGGTTCGACGCCCCACTCGGCGCCGCCGCCCGGCCGCAGGCCCTCGCGCAGCGCGGCCTCCTGCGGGTCGAGCCCGTACTTGACGTAGCCGGCCTCGCTGCCGAGCACCCGGAAGCGGGGGCCGAGCTGGGCGGCCGTGGCGCTGACCCACAGATGGGAGCGGACGCCGCCGGCGTGGGTGACGGCGATGAACGTGTCGTCGTCGGCCTCGGCGCCGGGCCGGCGCACATCGGCCTCGGCGTAGACCCGCACGGCCGGGCCGAAGAGCACCAGGGCCTGGTCGACGACGTGGCTGCCCAGGTCGTACAGCAGTCCCCCGATCTCGGCGGGGTCGCCGGACTCGCGCCAGCCCCCCTTGGGCTGCGGGCGCCAGCGTTCGAAGCGGGACTCGAAGCGCAGCACGCGCCCCAGCTCACCGTCGTCGATCAGCCGGCGCAGGGTGCGGAAGTCGTTGTCCCAGCGGCGGTTCTGGAAGACCGAGAGCAGCAGTCCGCGCTCCTCGGCCAGCGCGGCGAGCGCGCGCGCCTCCGCCGCGGTCCCGGCGATCGGCTTGTCGACGACCACGGGCAGGCCGGCCTTGAGGGCGTCGGTGGCGAGCGGCACATGGGTGCGGTTGGGTGAGGCGAGGACGATCAGGTCGAGCTCGTGCCCGCGGTCCCACAGCTCGTCGGGCGTGGTGGCCAGGCGCACCTCCGGGTGCTCGGCGCGGGCCTGCCGCTGCCGCCCGGGGTCGGAGGTGACGACGGTGTCGAGGGCCAGCCCGTCGGTGGCGGCGATCAGCGGGGCGTGGAAGACGGAGCCCGCGAGACCGTATCCGACGAGACCGACACGGAGGGGGTGATGGTCGGTACGGGTGCCTGTGCGCGTCATGCAAGCCACTTAAACAACGCTGTTGCCAAAGCGCAAGCGCAGGGGAGAATACGGGGGTGAACAGGGGTGAATCCGGAGCCAATCTTCCCGTGCTGCGCGGCCACAACACCGCGTTGGTGCTCGATCTGCTGCGTGTCGCGGGGCCGGAGGGGATCTCCCGGCCGGAGATCGCCGAGCGCACCGGGCTCACCCCGCAGGCCGTCAGCAAGATCACGGCGCGGCTGCGCGCGGAGGGGCTCGCGACCGAGGCCGGGCGCCGTGCCTCCACCGGCGGCAAGCCGCGCACCGCCCTGGGCCTGGTGCGGGACGCCGGCAGCGCCGTCGGCCTCCATCTGGACCGCGACGAGCTGACGGCCGTCCTCACCGACCTCACCGGCGAGTCCGTCGTCACCCGGACGGCCCCCTTCGACCTCGGCGCTCCGGCCGAGCGGGTGGTGACCCGGGCCGCCGAGGAGGTCCGGGCGCTGTTCCGGGAGGCGGACGCGGTGGCTCCGGTCGGGCCGGTGCTCGGCGCGGGGGTCGCCTGCCCGGGCCCCCTCGACCACGCCACGGGCGTGCTCCGGCGGGTCACCGGGCTGCCGCACTGGGAGGGGTACGCCCTCCGCGACGCGCTCGCCCGGCGGCTGGAGCTGCCCGTCGTGCTCGACAAGGACACCAACGCCGCCGCCCTGGGCCTGGCCCTGCGGCCCGCCGCCACGGGGGAGTCCTTCGCCTACCTCCACCTCGGTACGGGGCTGGGGGCCGGCCTCGTGCTCGGCGGGGCGCTGCACCGCGGCGCGCGCACGGGCGCGGGCGAGTTCGGCCACCAGGTGGTTGTGCTGGACGGGCCGGAGTGCGAGTGCGGGGGGCGCGGCTGTCTGGAGGCCCTGTGCCTGGCCGCGGTCGCCCGCGGCGACCACGCGGAGGCGGCACGGGTGCTGGGCACGGGCGCGGCCAACCTCGTGGGGCTGCTCGACATCGACCGGGTGCTGCTGGGCGGCCGCATCGCCGTGGCCGGTGCGGATACGTTCCTGCGCGGGGTGGGGGCGGTGCTCGCCGAGCGTGCGGCGCGGGCGGGCGACGGCCGTACGGTGCCCGTGGCCATGGCGCCCGGCGGGGCCCGTACGGTGGCCGACGGCGCGGCGCACCTCGTCCTGGCTCCGCTCTTCGGCCGCGGGGGCGCGGCCCCACGGCTGTTCCGCGCCGAGGCGATGGGCCGACCTTCGGTGTGATGACCGTCGGTGTGATGAGCGGATCATAGGCCGAACGGTGGGAATCGGGACCGGCGCGGGCGGGGCGGGCCCGGCGGCGGCGGAGCGCGTGGCAGGTTCGGGACCGACCGGCTCCACGACGGACGGGGGTTCCCATGCGGGTACGCAGCGCTCTCGCCGCGGGCGCCGCCACGGTGCTCGCGGCCCTGGCAACGTCGAGCGGCACGCCCCCCGCGACCGCCGCGCCCCCGCTGGCTGGAGCCGGGGCACGGCCGGTCGCCGGTACGCCTCCCCAAGCCGTGGCCTCAGCGCCCGCCTCCGGCGCGCGGCCGGTCGTCGCGCCGCTCGCGCGGGCCGCGGCCCAGGCCGCCTGGCCCGCACGGGCCGCCGCTCCGCCGCGCGTCTCCGGCGTGCGCCTCGTCTCCAAAGCGCGGCCGGTTGCCGGGGCGCAGCCCGTGACCGGTTCGCTCGCCCAAGTCGCGGCCGGGGCGTCCGCCTTCGGCGCGGGTCCCGCCGCCGGGGCGCAGTCCGTGATCGGGGCGCCTGCCCAAGCCGTGACCCCAGCGCCCACCTCCGGCGCGCGGCCGGTCGCCGCGCCGCTCGCGCGGGCCGCGGCCCAGGCCGCCTGGCCCGCACGGGCCGCCGCTCCGTCGCGCATCTCCGGCGTGCGCCTCGTCTCCGGCGCGCGGCCGGTCGCCGGGGCGCGGCCCATGACCGGTTCGCTCGCCCAAGTCGCGGCCGGGGCGTCCGCCTTCGGCGCGGGTCCCGCCGCCGGGGCGCAGTCCGTGATCGGGGCGCCTGCCCAAGCCGTGGCCGCAGCGCCCATCTCCGGCGCGCGGCCGGTCGCCGGGGCGCAGCCCATGACCGGTGCGCTCGCCCAAGTCGCGGCCGGGGCGTCCGCCTTCGGCGCGGGTCCCGTGACCGGTGCGCCTGCCCAAGTCGTGGCCGAGGCGCCCGCCTTTGGCGCGCCGCCCGCCGCCGGGGCGCGGGCATTGCCGGGGCGGGCGGCCCGGGCCGCCCGCCCCGTGGGCACACCCGCCCCGGAACCCCGTTGCGGGGACGCCGCGTCCGGCGCCGACTTTCCGATCTCCACCCGCGTGCACGGCGGCCCCGACGCGTACGCCCCGGGCGGCGACTGGCAGTCCTGGGCCGTCGAACTGCGCAACACCACGGGCGCCGCGTGCCACGGCGTGCACCCGGTCGCCGTCGTCGTCGACGAGGGCCGCGCCCTCACCGACCAGGCCATCGAGCTGGACTTCTACGACCCCGGGGCGCGCGCCTGGCGCGATGTCCGCTTCGAGACCACCGACCGCGACGAGCACATCGGCGTGTTCGACGGCGGCTTCCCCGGCTTCGAGGTGCCGGCCGGGCGCACCGTCACGGTCACGGTCCGCCTGCGGTTCCCCGACCGCGTGGCCGAGGACCGCGTACGGCTGAGCGTCGCCGCCGTGCAGCGCCGCGCGGACGACGGCGCGTGGGTCGGCACGTCGGAGCCGTACGCGTTCGCCATCCGGCGCGAGGAGCGGCCGAGCCCCGACGACTTCGTACGCCCCGAGGCCACCGGCCCCGGCCCCTGGGCCGCCGAACTGGCCCGGACCGGCGGCCGTACGCACGCCCCGGCCCATCTGGCGACCCTCACCGCCGTGGCCGCCGCGCTGCTGGCGACGGGCGGCGCGGCCTACGCGCTCTCCCGCCGCCTCAGACGCTGAGCGCCCGTTCCCCCGCGGGGTCGGAGCCGGCGAACCGGTCCAGCGCGTCCACGACATGACGGCGCGTCACATCGCTCCCCAGGTGTCCCGCCTCGTCGACGACGATCAACTCCGCGTCCGGCCAGGCCCGGGCGAGCTCCCACGCCGTGTCCAGCGGCCCGCTCATGTCGAGCCGGCCGTGCACGAGCACCCCGGGGATGCCGGCCAGCCGCCCGGCGTTCCGCAGCAGCGCGCCCTCCTCCAGCCACGCGCCGTGCGAGAAGTAGTGCGCGCAGATCCGCACCAGCGCCAGCCGGTCGGCCTCGGGCCGGCCCCCGTACGGGCGGGAGGCCCCCTTCGTCTCCCCGGACAGGACCGCGTCCTCCCAGGCGCACCAGTCCTCCGTGGCCTTCTCCCGCACCGCCGCGTCGGGGTGTTCGACGAGGCGGGCGTACGCCCCGACGATGTCGCCGTCGCGCGGCGTGCCGGGCGCGCCCGCGAGGAACCGCTCCCACTGCTCGGGGAAGAACCGGCCCGCGCCCCGGTAGAGCCAGTCGATCTCCGAGCGCCGGGTGGTGGTGACGGAGGCGATGACGATCTCCGAGACCCGCTCGGGGTGCTCCTCCGCGTAGGCGAGGATCAGCGTGGAGCCCCACGAGCCGCCGTACAGCAGCCACCGGTCGATGCCCAGGTGTTCGCGCAGCCGCTCCATGTCGGCGATCAGATGGCCGGTGGTGTTGTGCCGCATGTCGGTCGCGGGGTCGCTCGCGTGCGGGGTGCTGCGGCCGCAGCCGCGCTGGTCGAAGAGGACGATCCGGTAGCGGGCGGGGTCGAACATCCGCCGCCCGCCGGTGCCGCACCCCGACCCGGGCCCGCCGTGGACGACCAGCGCGGGCTTGCCGGCGGGGTTGCCGCAGACCTCCCAGTACACGTGGTTGCCGTCGCCGACGTCGAGCATCCCCGACGCGTACGGCTCGATCTCCGGATACACCGTGCGCATCTCCCGGCCCCTCCCGCCCGCGTGTGCCCCGCGGCCCTCGCCCCGTGGCCCTCGCCCCTCGGCCACCCCGGCCCTCCGGCCCGTGACCCCATGCCCCTCCGGTCCGCGACCCCATGCCCTCGGCCCGGCCGGGCTGCCAGCCTAGGACGCCGTATACGCTGGCAGCCAGTGACCGTACGATCCGTTCGACCGGCGGGAGCCGATACGTGGCAGAGCGCAAGCCCATCGAGTCCTGGCTCACCGACATGGACGGTGTGCTGATCCATGAGGGCATCCCGATCCCGGGCGCCGACTCGTTCATCAAGCGGCTGCGCGACTCCGGCAAGCCCTTTCTCGTCCTGACGAACAACTCGATCTACACCCCGCGCGATCTGCACGCGCGGCTGGCCCGGATGGGCCTGGACGTGCCGGTCCCCAACATCTGGACCTCCGCCCTGGCCACCGCCCAGTTCCTGGACGACCAGCGGCCCGGCGGCACGGCCTACGTCATCGGCGAGGCGGGCCTGACCACGGCCCTGCACGACATCGGGTACGTCCTCACCGACGCCGAGCCCGACTACGTCGTGCTGGGCGAGACGCGGACGTACTCGTTCGAGGCGCTGACCAAGGCCATCCGGCTGATCAACAACGGCGCGCGGTTCATCGCCACCAACCCGGACGAGACCGGCCCCTCGGCGGAGGGCGCGCTGCCGGCGACCGGTTCCGTGGCGGCGCTGATCACCAAGGCCACCGGGCGGGAGCCGTACTTCGTCGGCAAGCCCAATCCGCTGATGATGCGGGCCGGGCTCAACGCCATCGGCGCCCACTCCGAGACCAGCGCGATGATCGGCGACCGCATGGACACCGATGTGCTGGCCGGGCTGGAGGCGGGGATGGAGACCTTCCTGGTGCTCACCGGGCTGACCCGGCCGCAGGAGGTCGAGCGCTATCCGTTCCGGCCGTCGAGGATCGTGGACTCGATCGCGGACCTGGTCGACCGCGTCTGACGCGTCCGAGGGGCCACTGCGTCGGAGGGGCCGCCGCGTCCGAGCGCGCGGCCCCGCCTGCGCGCGCCTGTCCGTCTCTGACCGTTATCGCCCGATTGGGATGTCCATCTGGGCCGATCCGGTCGCATTCTGTCACCTAACGGAGTAGTACGACTACGTTCCGGGTGCGAGTGCGGGGCCTTCCCGTGAACCCTTGGGAGGACCAGGAGGTTCACGATGGACTCTGTCCGACTTTCCCGACGCCTCGCGGTGGCGGCCGCCGCGGCCGCGGCGATCTGCTCGACGGCGCTGGCCCTTCCGGGGCCCGCCCTCGCGCAAGGGCAGGAGCCCCCTCCCGGGCCACCGGGCTCCGCCGCGCCGCGCTCGGGCACCGAGGGCACCGACGGCACCGACCGCACCGAGGGCACCGATCGCGCCGACGGTCACGCGGGCCTCACCGGCCTCACGGGCCTCGCGGAGGAGGGCACCGGGGAGGCGCCCTCGTCCACCGGCCCGGACGCCGATCCCGCCGCCCCCGTCGGCGGAGCCGACCCCGCGCCGGACGGCCCCCGCCCGGCACCCGACGCCGGCCGCGCCGGGGACCGCGCCGCCCCGGCCGGCCGGATTCGCCTCACCCCCTCCTCCGTCGAGCCCGGCGGCGAGCTCGATCTGAAGCTCGACGGCTGCGCGGACCGCAACGCCGTGGCCAAGTCCGAGGCGTTCGTCACCGACGCCCGGCTCGCCCCCACCGCGGGCGGCGAACTGTCCGCGGAGGCGACCGTCCGCTCCACCGCGCCCGCCGGCTCCTACGGGGTGACCGTGGAGTGCGGCGGCCGCCCCGCCTTCGCCGAGTCCACGGTGGAGGTGAGCGGCGACCGCCGCGCCGACGCCTCGCCGACCGCGCCCGTGCGGGCCGGCGGTGGCGGCACCGCCGGCGAGCGGCCCCGGGACGAGGGCGCCACCCCGATCGCCGCCTCCGCCGACGACAGCGGGCCGGGCACCCGGCAGACCATCGTGGGCGTCGGGCTCGCGGGCGCGGCGGGCCTGGCCGTCGCCGGCATCGCGGCCCGCCGCCGGCGCTCCGGCTCGGCCGCCGACGGCTCCGCGGGCGACTGACGGCGGTGCCGCCGCCCCGGGACCGGACCGCTCCGGTCGGCTCGCCCGGCCTGGCGCGCCTGCTCACCGGCGTCACCTGGGCCGTGGTGCTGCTCGGCCTCTGGCTGTGGGGCCGCGAGGTCACCGGCGCCCGGCCGGTGTCCGACCCCGGCGCGGGGGGCGTCGCGGCGGTCGGCCGCCCCGCCGCCCGGCCGCCCCGCGCCCTCGCCCCCCTGCCCGAGGCCGCGCCCATGCGGCTGGAGGTCCCCTCCCTCGGCATCGCCGCGCGGATCGTCGAACGCGGCCTCGACGCCGACGGGGCGGTCGACCCACCGCCGTACGGCACCCCCGACGCCGTCGGCTGGTACGGTGACGGCCCGCGGCCCGGCTCGGCCGGCGCGGCGCTGCTGGTCGGTCACGTGGACACCGAGACCCGGCCCGCCGTCTTCCACCGCCTCGGGCAGGTCCGGGCGGGGGAGCGCGTGCGGGTGGTCCGCGCCGATCGCTCGGTGGCGGAGTTCACGGTGGAGGGCGTGGAGGTCTTCCCCCGCGAGCGCTTCGACGCCCGGCGCGTGTACGGTGCGCGGAAGCCCGGCCGGGCGGAGCTGCGGCTCATCACCTGTGGCGGTGCCTACGACCGTGCCGCGCGCTCCTATACGGCGAACGTGGTGGTCTCCGCGTATCTCACTGGTGCGCGCTGACCGCCCGCCCGCTGGTACGGACCGTCGGCACGGCTCGGTGGTATGAACCGCCGGCACGGCACGGCGGCACGGCCGAACGGTCCGGCGGGCCACGTCCGTACGAACCCCCGCACATCCGTCCGGGGTCGAGGCGCGACGTAGAGGTATGTCAGGATTGATACGACCGGTCCTCGTTCCGTACCCAAGGGGGAGTGGATGTACGGCAGTTACTCCGGCCGACGGCCCAGCGCGCTGGGTGCCCGGCTGGCAGTGGGTGCGGGCGCGGTGAGCGCGCTTCTCATGCTGTCCGGTTGCGTGTCGACGGGAGGCGACGGCGGTGGCGAGCCCCGCCGCAGCACGTCGGCTTCTCCGCGCACCCAGCAGCAACCCAAGGCCGTCGCTCCCTTTTGGGTGAATCCCGAGGGCAACGCCGCCCAGCAGGCGGCCGACTTCCGCGCCGCGGGCCGGAAGGAGGACGCCGAGCTGCTGGAGCGGATCGCGAGGCAGCCGGTCGCCGAGTGGATCGGGGTCGAGGACCCGGAGGGCCAGACCAGGGGCTTCACCGAGGCCGCCGCCGCGGCGGACCGGGACGCCCTGCTGGTGCTCTACAACATTCCGCACCGCGACTGCGGCCAGTACTCCAAGGGCGGCGCCGCCGACGGCGACAGCTACCGCGCCTGGCTGGAGAAGGTGGTCAAGGGCATCGGGGACCGGCCGGCCACGGTCGTCCTGGAGCCGGACGCCCTGCCGCACGTGGTGGACGGCTGCACCCCCCAGCAGTTCCACGAGGAGCGGTTCGCCCTGCTGACGGAGGCCGTCGACCGGCTCAAGGCGCTGCCGGCCACCAAGGTCTATCTGGACGCGGGCAATCCGCACTGGATCAAGGACCCGGGCCGCATGGTGGACCCGCTCAAGCGGGCGGGCATCGAGAAGGCGGACGGCTTCGCGCTCAACACCTCCAACTACCAGACCACCGAGGCGAACAAGGAGTACGGCCGGAAGCTCTCCGCGAAGATCGGCAACAAGCACTTCGTGATCGACACCAGCCGCAACGGCAACGGCCCGGCGCCCGGCAAGGAGGACCCGGAGGCCTGGTGCAATCCGCCGGGCCGCGCGCTCGGCGAGCCGCCCACCACCAAGACGGGCGACGAGCTGGTCGACGCCTATCTGTGGATCAAGCGCCCGGGGGAGTCGGACGGCACCTGCAAGGGCGGCCCGGAGGCCGGCAAGTGGTGGCCGCAGTACGCGCTGGACCTCGCCCGCAACGCCCGTAAGCAGTAAGCAACGCCCACGAGCAGTGAGCCCCGCGACGCCCGCGAGCGGTGAGCGGGGCAACGGAAGCGATAAGCGGGGCAACGGAAAGGGGGGGCCCCGACCGGGGCCCGCCCTTTCCCGTCGACGTGGCTTACGGAACCTCGACCCAGCGCGCCTCCGACGGCGTGCCCTGGTCGTCGGTGACGAAGAGCATGTACCAGCCGGAGGGCACCAGCGTGCGGTCCTTGGGGACCGTGACGGAGATGCCGCCGTCGGTCTTCTTGAAATCCAGGGCGATGGAGCGCTGGTCGATGTCGGTGACATGGGTGACCGCGCTCGGCCGCATCAGCCGCGCCGTCTTGATACTGCCGGAGTACCGCGTGGCGAAGGTCGCGCTCTCGCCGCGCCGCACCGCCTGGGGCCCGGAGTCCAGCGTGGGCCGCGTGTCCCGGTAGAGGTACGGCGGGGTGTAGATCTCGATCCGCTGCTCGAAGACGCCCGGCTTGGTGTTGTCCTTGTCGCCGAAGAGCGAGTCGGAACCGAAGATCATGACCCGGCCGTCGGGCAGCAGAATCGTCCCGGAGTGGTAGTTCCGGCCGACCGTGGGGTCCGCGACCCGCTTGAACGTGCCGTTCCTGGCGTCGTACAGCTGGGCCTTGAGGATGTTGCTGCCGCTGCGCCCGCGGTAGTCGCGCGAGCCGCCGGAGACGAAGACGGTGTCGTCGGGGAGGATCGAGCCGCCGGGGTAGCGGGTGCCCTCCTCCAGCGGGGCGCTGTCCTTGAAGGCCGGCGAGGGCTGCTTGAGGTCGACCACCCGGGTCTTCTCGCTGGACTTCTTGGACTCGCCGACCCCGCCGCCGCCGATCACCAGGAACCTCTGGTCCTGGGCGGGCGGCAGCATGACCGACATGGAGGTCTCCAGCCGGTCCGGGTCGCTCATCCCGGGCACCTCGGTGAACTCATTGGTCTTCACGTCCCAGATGCCCGGGGTGCGGCCCTGGTCGGCCGGGCCGTAGCCGGCGTTGGAGCCGGTGTAGAAGAGCTTGCCGCCCTCGGTGAGGAAGAGCGCGGGGTACGTGGGGAAGAACCGCTGCTTGGGCAGGTACGTCCACTTCTTGGTCTTGGGGTCGTAGACCTCGTTCTTGCCCGGGACCACCTGTCCGATCTCGTCGAGGCCGGAGACCGAGAGGACCTTGCCGTCCTCGAGCGTGGTCAGCGTGGGGTACCAGCGCGCCTCGTGCATGGGGTCGACGGGGACGTACCGCTCGGCCACCGGGTCGAACTCGTAGGCGTCCTTGATGCCCTGGAAGTCCTTCTTGTCGAAGGAGAGCTTGTTGGCGATGCCGTAGGTGTTCCGGGCGTCGTCGCCGGAGAGCCCCTCGACGCGGTAGTTGTCCGTGTCGCCGGTCGAGTGCTCCTCGCCCTTCTCCCGGGCCTCCACATAGACCCGGGCCTCGCTCGCGGTGACCGTGACCTTCTTGGTCTTCGGGTCGGTGGTCTTCTTCGCGCGCGGCACCAGGACGGCGTCCTTGGCCTCGAAGGTCTTGCCGTTCGCCTTGCCGGTGAAGAGCGTGCCGGCCGGCAGCGTCATCGGCTTGTCCGGGTTCTCATTCTTGACGATCATGAGCCCGCCGGCCTTCTCGACGTCGCCCTCCAGCTTCTCGTACCGCTGGGTGCCGCCGGCCACCAGGAGCTTGCCGTCCGGGAGCTGGGTGTGCCCGGCGCAGAACATGTCCTTGGGCGTCTCGATGTTCTTGAAGGTGTTGGTCTTCGGGTCCCAGAGCACCGAGCGGAAGGTCTTGGAGGCGAACATCTTGGCGTTGTTGCCGGAGCCGGCGATCAGCAGCACCTTGCCGGTGTGCAGCAGCGCCGCGTGGATCGAGTTGATCCGGTACTCCTTGGGGACGTCCAGCAGGTCCCAGTGGCCGTTCGCCGCCTTGTACTCCGGCCGGTTGATCTTGTAGGCGTGGTACTTCTCCGTGCCGAAGCGGTAGAGCGCGGGGCCGTTCATGCCGCCCACCACCAGCACCGCCGCCGTCGCGATCGCGAGGCGGCGGGTGCGGCGGCTCGGTCGGTAGTTCATGTGTTGCGTCCCCCCAGCACGATCTGCATGGTCTCCTCATCCGTCACCCGGTCCGGCCGGGGCTGTGCCTCGGGCCGCGGCTGCGGCTCCGGGAGCGCGGCCGGTACGGTCTCCCGCTCCGCCGTGACCGCTCGTCCGCCCCGCCGCGCGGTCCCGCGCTTCTTCTTCTCCTGTCGCGTGGTCCAGCTCCAGGCGATGATCGGCGCCGCCGTGATCAGCAGGGCGAGCGAACACCAGATGATCATCGCCGGGTGGCTGTGCCCGAAGTAGAAGGAGGAGGCGAGCGAGCCACCGAAGACCAGGATGAAGAACAGATGGATGCGGAAGGTGCCGAACAGCGTGTCCGGGCTGGAGGAGTCACCCTTGGGCGTGACGACGAACGAGCTCTTGCGCCGCAGCACCGCGTCCATCAGCGAACGGGCGTAGATCGGCGCGGACAGCGCGGACATCACCATGCCGGCCACACCGCCCGAGCCCTCCGGCTCGTGCGGGGAGACGTTGTGCCGTCGGTTCCAGATGTAGAGGCCGATCTGGAGGGCCGAGGCGTTGCCGTAGAGCATCATCCACATCGCCGGGTCGATCTGGACGCCGGAGGCCCCGAAGCCCAGGAACAGCGCGCAGCTGAGCGCCGCCAGAATCCAGTTCAGCGCGGAGATGGGATAGAAGATCACCATCAGGGTGTAGTTCCACAGCTTGCCCGGCGGCAGCGAGAAGGGCGCCTTCCAGAACTGCTTGAGGATCGTCTCGTACGTGCCGCGGGACCAGCGCAGCTGCTGGGTGAAGAAGTCGGTCCAGGCGGTGGGGCCCTCGCCGACGGCGAGCACGTCCGGGGTGTAGACGGACTTCCACTTCTTGCCGGTGGCCGGGTTGCGGTGGCGGTGCAGCTCGAAGCCGGTCGCCATGTCCTCGGTGATGGAGTCGTAGAGGCCGCCGATGCCCTTGATGGCCTTGATCCGTACGGCGTTGCTGGTGCCGACGAACATCGGCCCGCCGTACATGTTGCCCGCGCGCTGGATCAGCGCGTGGAAGAGGAACTGCTGGCTCTCCGCGGCCTTGGTGACGGCCGTGTCGTAGTTGCCGTACACCTGGGGCCCGATGACGAACGCGACATCGGGGTCGCGGAAGAAGCCGAGCATCCGCTCCAGGTAGTTGGGCAGCGGCACGTGGTCGGTGTCGACGGAGGCGAAGTAGTCGTAGTCGTCGCCGTGCGCGTCGAGCCAGGCGTTGTAGTTGCCGTGCTTGGTCTTGGCCCGGTGCGGGCCGCTGGGCCGGTTCCACTTGGCGACGCCCTTGCGGGAGAAGTGGTGCACCCCCAGCCGGGCGCACACCTCCTTCACCGCGGGGTCGTCGCCCTCGTCGAGCAGCCAGACGTGCATCAGCCCGCGGTGCCGGATGCGCACCGCCGCCTCCAGCGTCTTCGTCACCATCTCCAGCGGCTCCTTGCCGGGCACGAAGGAGGTGAGGAAGGCGACCCGGGTGCCGGACTCCGGGACCACGGGCACCGGGTCGCGGGCGACCAGGGTCGCGTGCGCGTTGGAGATGACGTTGAGGGTGCGGAACAGCTCGATCAGCCCGATGGAGACCAGCATCACCACATCGAGGGCGACCAGGGTGGCCGAGGCGTTGTCGCGCCGGGTCCAGTGGCCCGGCTGCATCAGCCAGACGAAGAGTCCCAGCGAGACGAGCGGCGCCGCGCCCAGGAGCAGCGCGGCGCGGATGCGGTGCGGCTCTTCGGCCAGCAGACTGCGGTACCTGACCCGGTAGGGCTTGCTCGGATCGGGCTGGGTGAGGGGGCCGGCGAGCCGGCTGTAGTGCTCGTAGTCGTAGCGCGGCAGGGGCTTTCTGGTGCGCGGCTGACCATGGCGGCCGGGGCCCGTCCGATGCTGCGGCGGCACCCGCAGCTTCGTCGTCGTCGATGGATCGTACGAGTGCCGGGCGCCGGTCGGCGTCGACGTCATGAGTCATCCCCCCGCACGCATGCTGGCTGCGTGTTCGTAAGTCTTCGGGCCCGCGTCGCCGATCCCCCTCGATCATCGACTCGGGCACAGCACTGTCGGGCCGCCTCCCCACAAGACATGGAAAGGCTGCCTTCCGGTTGCATGATGCCCGCTCCGACACCCTCCGATGAACCGGGGCCCCCACCCCGCGGCGCACACAACCGACGTCGAGCCCCCAACTCGTCGACCCGTCCACGCTCCTGGAGTCAGAGGAGCCACGGAAGCCAGTGGGTCCAGGATAGGGTCCCGGACCCCCTCTCGTGATCGCAAGGGTGAAACGAGCTGTTTACCGGGCATACGCGCTCATTGGGGGAAGCGTGGTGGCAGATGGGGCGCGGACGAGAACGACTCCGGCCCCCTCACCGTCGGTGAGGGGGCCGGAGCCTTACGTGCGCCGCCAGGGACTCGAACCCCGGACCCGCTGATTAAGAGTCAGCTGCTCTAACCAACTGAGCTAGCGGCGCGCGCTGACGAGGAAAACCTTACCCGATGCCGGGAGGTGCCGCGTACGCGCGAGGGGCCGCGGGGGCGTTTCCGGCGGCGTTCCGGGGGGATTCGGCGGGAAATGTGACGGCGGTCACCCCGGGGGCGTGTCGCCGGAGTAGTGCGCTCCGGTTGGCTTCGCCCGGCCTTAGGGTGTGGGCCGAACCGTCGGGAGGAGGGCAGGCGCATGGCCGGCTCCGGGCCGTTTCCCCCCTCTCCGGCCGGCCGTGGCCGCCCCGGTGGTCCGCGCCGCGCGCTCGCGCGCCACCGCCGGGTGGGCGCCGCGATCGGGCTGCTCCTGCTGTCGCTCGCCGGCGCCTGGGAGGCGTCCGGCGGGGGAGCGGTCCCGGCCGGGGCGCCCTCGTCGGCCACGCCACCCGCCCCGGTGGCCCCGTACGGCGGCTCCGGGTCCCACGCGCTCTCCGGTTACGGGCCCGGCTCCTCCTCCGGCGACACCCTCGGGCCCGGGCAGGGGGCCGGCACCGGTCGGGTCGCCCAGCGGCGGGCGGTCCGCGACCGGGACCCCTCCCGCCACGCCGTCGAGGAGCGCTTCGCGCTCGCCCCGGACCTCGCCCTGGGCGGAACGTTCGACGTGGTGCGCGGCACCGCCGACCCGCGCGGCACCGGCCGGGGCCGCGAGTACCGCTATCGCGTCGAGGCCGAGCGGGGCCTGCCGCTGGACCCGGTGCTCTTCGCCGACCTCGTGCAGCGCACCCTCAACGACGAGCGCGGCTGGGCCCACGCCGGGAAGGCCACCTTCCGGCAGGTCACCGGCGGGCCGGCGGACTTCGTGCTGCGGCTGGCCAGCCCCGGCACCACGGCCGCCTGGTGCCGCGGGTCGGGCCTGGACACCACGGGCGACAACGTCAGCTGCGACGCCGCCGCCACGCCCTATGTGATGATCAACGCCTATCGCTGGGCCCGCGGCGCGCGGTCCTTCGGCGCCGACATGCTGGGCTACCGGCGGATGCTGATCAATCATGAGGTCGGCCACCGGCTGGGCCGGGAGCACGAGAGCTGCTCCGGCGCGGGGGAGCTCGCCCCGGTCATGATGCAGCAGACCAAGTCGCTCACCTCCGAGGGCCGGACCTGCCGCCCCAACCCCTGGCCGTTCCCGCACCCCGGCCCGGACTCCTACCCCGGCCCGGACTCGTATCCCGGCCCGGACCCGTATCCCCCGCCGGCCCCGGACCGCGAGGCGCGCGCTTGAGGCCACCGCCCGCCGCCGGGGCGGGCGCGACGGCGGGTGCCCCGGCCCTCCTATAGTCCGGGCATGGGGATCGCGGAACTCGCCCGGGACGCCTGGGCCCTCGTGGAGCGCGCCGAGGGCGCCGGACAGCGGCGCGCGATCCTGGGGCTGGCCGGGCCGCCCGGCGCGGGGAAGTCCACCCTGGCCGCCGCGCTGGTGTCCCGGATCGAGGCGGAGCACGGCGCCGGATCGGCCGGCTATCTGCCGCTCGACGGCTTCCACCTCTCCAACGCGCAGCTCGACCGGCTGGGGCTCGCCTCCCGCAAGGGCTCCGAGCCCAGCTTCGACGTCTGGGGCTATGTCGCGCTGCTGCGCCGGGTCATGGCCGAGCCGGAGCGCGACCTCTACGTCCCCGACTACGACCGGGAGCTGCACGAGCCCGTCGCCGCCCGCCACCGCGTGGCACCGACGGCCCGGCTGGTGGTGACGGAGGGGAACTACCTCGCCTGCGCCGAGCCGGGCTGGCCGGCGGCGCGGGAGCTGATGGCCGAGGTCTGGTACGTCGACGCGCCCGCGGAGGTGCGGGACGCGCGCTTGATCAGGCGGCAGCTGGCGGGGGGCCGGGACGCGGCGGGGGCGCGGGCCTGGGTGGACACCAACGACCGCCCCAATGGTGAACAGGTCGAGAGGTCGCGGTCGGCCTGTGCGCGAATAATCCCTCACGTTGGTATGGACATGACCAATCCACCGGCCTAGCGTGAGGATTGGTCTGGACCTGAACCGTGGCGCGCCGATCAGCTCGACGAACCTCCCCCACGTTCAGGAGCGAAGCATGCGCAAAAGGATCAGGACGGCGGTGATCGGCCTCGGGGTCGTCGGCGCCTCCGTACTCGCGACCGGCGGCGCCAGCAGCCACGGCTACCCCAACCTGCCGATCAGCCGCCAGGCGCTCTGCGCCAACGGCACGGTGAAGAACTGCGGCCCCATCCAGTGGGAGCCGCAGAGCGTCGAGGGCCCCAAGGGCTTCCCCTCCGGCGGCCCGGCCGACGGAAGGATCTGCAGCGGCGGCAACGGCCAGTTCGCCCAGCTCGACGACCCGCGGGGCGGCGCCTGGCCCGCCACCAAGGTCACCGGTGGCCAGAAGTACACCTTCACCTGGCGGCTGACCGCCCCGCACGCCACGACCGACTTCCGCTACTACCTCACCCGGAGCGGATACGACCCGAAGCAGCCGCTGACCAGGGCGGCCCTGGACACCCGGCCCTTCCTGACCGTCCCCTTCAACGGGACCCGGCCCGGCACCACGGTCAGCCATCAGGGCACGATCCCGGCCGACCGCACGGGCAAACACCTGATCGTCGGCGTGTGGACGATCGCCGACACGGGCAACGCCTTCTACGCGTGCTCGGACGTGCAGTTCTAGCGACAGCGGAATGAACGTCCGAAAACGACTCCGGCCCCCTCACCGTCGGTGAGGGGGCCGGAACCCTACGTGCGCCGCCAGGGACTCGAACCCCGGACCCGCTGATTAAGAGTCAGCTGCTCTAACCAACTGAGCTAGCGGCGCTCGCTGACGAAGTAAATACTACCTGGTCCCCGGGGGTGCTCGTGACCACCGTGCCGTCCGAGGTCCGGGCCATCAGATCGCCAGCGAGAGCAGCACCGGGGCCGCCCGGCGGTTGAGGGTGTCCGCGGCCTTGCGGAGCCGATGGGCGTGCTCGACCGGCATGGACAGCGCCAGACAGCCCACCGACTTGCCGGCGGTGATCGGCACGGCCGCGCAGACCGTGCCCACCGCGTACTCCTGGAGGTCCAGCACCGGCACCGTGGGCGGCTGGTTGTCCAGCTTGGTGAAGAGCACCTTCTCGTTGGTGATCGTCCGCGAGGTGAGCCGGGCGGTCTTGTGGCGCGAGAGGTGGTCGCGGCGGTCGTTGTAGTCGAGCTGGCTCAGCAGGCACTTGCCCACGGCGCTGGCGTGGGCCGCCGAGCGGAAGTCCACCCACTCGTTGACCTTCGGGGTGCGCGGCCCGTCGGCGTACTGCGTCACCTTGACCTCGCCGTCGATGTACCGGCTGATGTAGACCGCCGCGCCGACGACGTCGCGCAGCTCGGCGAGGGTCTGCTGCAGCTTGGCCTGGAGGGCGAGCTCGCGGTTGGCCCCGGACCCGATCAGCACCAGGGACTCGCCCACGACATAGGCGCCGTCGGCCACCTGTTCCACGTATCCCTCGTGCCGGAGCATCCGCAGGAGGTGGGAGAGATGGCCTGTCGGCAGCCCGGTCTCACGGGCGATCTGCACATCGGTCACACCACCGCTGTGCTTGGCGACCGTTTCGAGCACTCGAAGGGCGTATTGCACCGAGTGGAACGGCGCGGTCGGCTCGGGCTTCTGCGCCACGGTGTCCCCCTACCAGGTTGTAACCGCTTGCATCGTGGCCGTCGCGGCTGGTCACGGCCGATGAGCAGTCCGTGCGTGGCCGACGACTTGGCTGTGTACCACGATAGCCGCCAAGGAGGCGGTATGGAGCCGCTGTTGAGCACATTGGTGAACCGGTCCACCCCTCTATGCAGGAGTTCACCACGCTGGCATATGCCGCTGGCCTAAAACCTCACTTTCGGTGACGCCGAACGGGGCCTCGCGAGGGGTGGTCCGGCCACCCGGCGACCCCCGAAATCCGGCCGTTCTCGGGGCGTTCGCCCTTGTCGGAGATCCCCGGCCGGGCCGGCGGGCCGGAGCCGTCCGCGGCGCCGGGCGGGCGCTGCCCGCGGTGAGGGTTCGGGCCGAAAGTCATTTCGTGTCCCACACAGGCAATCGCCCGCGCGTCCATCGCGCGAGGGTGACGGCGGCGGTGCGAGGTGTCATGCGGCGGCCCTGCGGGCGCCCCGCGCCGGTCCGCGGGCGTCGTACGCGGGCCCGCGGGTGTCGTACGCCGGTCGGCGGGTGTCGCGCGCCGGTGTGCGGGGGCTCTCGCCGGCTCCTCCGGGCGGGGCCGTGCGGGAATAACCGGAGAGCTTCTCCGGTTAAGCGGGCGGACCCCAGAACGACCGGAAAGGCGGACAGCGGTGGCGGACACCCGGCCCAGCGAGGAACGGCGACACGACGGCGAGCGGCACGACGGCGGGCGGCCCGAGGACGGCGTACGGGACGGCGGTGCCCAGGACGGTGGCGTACGGGCGCGCGGTGCCCAGGACGGCGGCGTACGGGAGGCCGGCGACGGCATCCTGGGCACCGCGCGCGGCCGCGCCCCCGTACCGCTGTCCGTCCTGGACCTGGCGACCGTCGGCAGCGGCCTGACCGCCACCGACGCCCTGCGCACCACCGTGGAGCTCGCGCGCCGCGCCGAGCGCCGCGGCTACCACCGCTTCTGGGTCGCCGAGCACCACTCCATGCCGGGCGTCGCCAGCTCCTCGCCCGCGGTGATCCTCGCCCACCTCGCCGCCCACACCGGCCGGATACGGCTCGGCTCCGGCGGGGTGATGCTGCCCAACCACGCCCCCCTGGTGATCGCCGAGCAGTTCGGCACGCTGGAGGCCCTCGCCCCGGGCCGCGTCGACCTCGGTCTGGGCCGCGCGCCCGGCACCGACGGCCACACCGCGGCCGCCCTGCGCCGGAGCGACGCGCTCCACGAGGGCGCGGACGACTTCCCGCGCCAGCTCGCCGAGCTGGTGCGCTTCCTGGACGACGACTTCCCCGACGGCCACCCCTACCGCCGCATCCACGCCGTGCCGGGGCCCGTGCAGGCCACCGTCCCCGGCGGGGTCCAGTCCACCGCCCGGCCGCCGGTGTGGCTGCTCGGCTCCAGCGGCTTCAGCGCCCGGCTCGCCGGGGCGCTCGGCCTGCCCTTCGCCTTCGCCCACCACTTCTCCGCGGCCAACACGCTGCCCGCGCTCGACCTCTACCGGGAGTCCTTCCGCCCCTCCGCGGCGCTGGACCGCCCCTACGCCCTGATCGGCGTCTCCGCGCTCGCCGCCGACGACGAGCGCGAGGCCCGCCGCCAGGTCCTCACCGGAGCGCTCGCCATGCTCCGGCTGCGCACCGGCCGACCCGGCCTCATCCCCACCCCGGACGAGGCGGCGGCCCACCCGCTGGGCGCGGTCGAGCGGGAGTTCGTCGACGGCTGGCTGGCCAATGTGGTGCACGGCACGGCCGACGCCGTGCGGGACGGGCTGACCGCGCTGGCCCAGCGGACCGGCGCCGACGAGCTGATGATCACGAGCAACGCGCACGGGCCGGAGGCGCGGCTGCGCTCCTACGATCTGATCGCCGACGCGTACGGGCTGCCGGTGGCCGTGGGCTGACGCGGCTCACGCGCCGGCGCGCGCGGGCTGCAGCAGCGCGGGGACGCGGTCCGGGGGCACGGGGCGGGAGTAGTACCACCCCTGCCCCGTGTCACAGCCGATGCGCCGCAGCCGCTCCGCCTGCTGCGCGCTCTCCACGCACTCGGCGATCACCGACAGGCCCAGCCGGTGGGCGAGCTGGACCAATGCCTCGACAATCGTTTCATCGGCCGGATTGGGATGTTCCGCCTCCTGGAAGCCGCGGACGAAGAGTCCGTCGAGCTTGAGGACGGACACCGGCAGCCGGCTGAGGTAGGCGAGGTTGGAGTAGCCGGTCCCGAAGTCGTCGATGGCGATCGAGACCCCCATGTCGCTGAGCGCCTGGAGGGCCTGGAGCGGCCGGCCCGCCGACCCCATGACCGCGGACTCGGTCAGCTCCAGCTGCAGCAGCCCCGGCGGCAGCCCGGTCTCGGCCAGGATGCCCGCCACGTCCGCCACCAGGTCGGAGTCCCAGACCTGGCGCACGGCCACATTGACGCTCACGAACACCGGCGCGGCGTCCGGGTGCTCGACCTGCCAGCGGCGCGCCTGGCGGCAGGCCGTCCCCAGCACCCAGCGGCCCAGCTCGACGATGGAGCCGTCCTCCTCCGCCAATCCGATGAAACGATCCGGCGACAACATGCCGAACTGCGGGTGCCGCCAGCGGACCAGGGCCTCCACCCCGCGCACGGCGCCGTCGCCCATGCTCACCAGCGGCTGGTACTCCAGGGTGAACTCGCCCCGCTCGATGGCCGGGCGCAGGGTGCTGGACAGCGCCTGACGGGTCATCCGATGGGCGTTGCGCTCCGGGTCGAAGAGCGTCCAGCGGGCCTTGCCGTCCGCCTTCGCCCAGTACAGCGTGGTGTCCGCGGCCTGCATCAGTCCTGTGGCGGTCGTGCCGGCCGCCGCCCGCTCCACGACCCCGATGCTCGCCGAGACCGACAGTCGCTGGCCGTCCAGGTCGAACGGGCGCTCCAGCGCGGCCAGTACGGACGTCGCCAGCTCGGCCAACTGCTCCGTACCGGTGGACTCCTCCACCAGGATGGCGAACTCGTCGCCGCCCAGCCGGGCCACCAGATGGCCGCACCGCCTGCCGTAGCCCGCCTCGTCCACGCACTGGGTGAGCCGCTCGGCCACGGCGGCCAGCAGCCGGTCCCCGACGCGGTGGCCCAGGGTGTCGTTGACCGCCTTGAAGCCGTCGAGATCCAGATAGCAGAGCCCGATTCGGCCGGTGCCGCCGCGCTCGTAGGCCGCCGCCTCCAGCGCCCCCGCCAGCCGTTCGAAGAACAGGGTGCGGTTGGGCAGCCGGGTCACCCCGTCGTGCATCTGGAGGTGGCGCAGCCGCGCCTGGAGCTCACGGCGGTCGCTGATGTCCGCCACCGACAGCAGCACGCTGGTCGAGCCGGCCACCGGGGCGACGGTGACCTCCGCCCACATCGTCTGGCCGTCGGCGCGCTTGAGGCGGCGGGTGCACCGCAGCCGGTCGCTGCGCCCGCGCAGCACCTCGCGGTAGGCGGTCCAGGTGCGCGAGTCGTTGCCCAGGCCCACGAGGTCCGAGGCGGCCTCGGCGGTCAGCCGCGCGGGCTCGGCGCCGAACAGGGCCCCCAGCGCGCGGTTGGCGCTCACCACCAGGCCGTCGCGGTCGACGACGGCCATTGCCAGCTGGGCCGCGTTGAAGGCGGCGTGGTAGTCGCGCAGCTCGGCCGCGCGCCGGTGCTCGGCGTTGAGCAGCCGGTCGAGGGAGCGCCGGCGGGCGCCGGGGCCGGGCCCGCCGTCCGCGGCGGGGATCTCCAGCCGCCCGATCGTGGAGGGCAGCGGCTCACCGGCCCCGAGGGGCACGCGGAGTTCTCCGGGCGCGCCGGGCTCTCCCAGCGCGCCGGGTTCTCCGAGCATGCCGGGTTCTCCGGGCGCGCCGGGGCCTCCGGGGCCGCCCGCCTCGGGGCGCGGGCGCGACTCCGGTTCGGGGGCGCCGCTGCCCATGCCGTGCCAGGCGGTGGTGTCGCGCGGCAGCCAGGGGGCGTCGAGCGCGGCCAGCGGCAGGACGGCCGCGCCGCCGCCCGGGCTGTTCGCCTCGCCGGGGCCGTACGCGGGCGGGGCGCCGTACGGGTCGCCGGGGCCGTACACGGGGGTGGAGTTGTACGTGGGGGTGGCACCGCCGTACGCGCTGCCGGACC